>NZ_JALEGG010000097.1 GCF_022763525.1 Acidovorax sp. | reverse complement strand
GGTCAACCTCAAGCCCCTGACGGTGGACAGCGTGCCTCCCAAGGTCCGTACGTTCTAACCAGTAGCCCCACGAGAGAAGAAACATGCAAAAGCGCACATTCCAAATCTACCGCTACGACCCGGACAAGGACGCCAAGCCTTACATGCAGACCATCGAGATCGAACTCGACGGCCATGAGCGCATGTTGCTGGACGCGCTGGTCAAGCTCAAGGAGCAGGATCCTTCGCTGTCCTTCCGCCGCTCCTGCCGCGAGGGCGTTTGCGGCTCGGACGCCATGAACATCAATGGCAAGAACGGCCTGGCCTGCCTCACGAACATGAATACCCTCAAGGGCACCATTGTTCTGAAGCCCCTGCCCGGCCTGCCAGTGATCCGCGACCTGATCGTGGACATGACGCAGTTCTTCAAGCAGTACAACTCGATCAAGCCCTACCTGATCAACGAAGACCTGGCCCCCGACCGCGAGCGCCTGCAGTCGCCTGAAGAGCGCGAAGAGCTGAACGGCCTGTACGAGTGCATCCTGTGCGCGAGCTGCTCCACCAGCTGCCCCAGCTTCTGGTGGAACCCCGACAAGTTCGTGGGCCCTGCCGGCCTGCTGCAGGCCTACCGCTTCATCGCCGACAGCCGCGATGACGCCACCGCCCAGCGCCTCGATAACCTCGAAGACCCGTACCGCCTGTTCCGCTGCCACACCATCATGAACTGCGTGGACGTGTGCCCCAAGGGCCTGAACCCCACGATGGCCATTGGCAAGATCAAGGAGCTGATGGTGCGCCGCGCCATCTGATCTGGCACTGCCGTACGCCACACGCGCCGCCTGGCACGCCATGGAAAACCTTCGCACCACCACCCTCGCGCCCGCAGCCGCTTCGCCGCTGCTGGACGAGCGTGAACTGAGCAAGCTGCACTGGCGCTGCCGGCGTGGCCTGCTGGAGAACGACCTGTTCATTGAACAGTTCTTCGCCCGCTACGAGCCCCACCTGACCCAGCGCCACGCGCAGGGCATGCGCGTGCTCATGGATCTGGCGGACAACGACCTGCTGGACCTGCTGCTGCGCCGGCGGGAACCCCAGGGCGAGCAAGACACGGAAGAAGCGCGTGAAGTGCTGGGCATGCTGCGCGAAGCGGGCGGCACCCGGGCGCTCCACGCCTGAGCCCCGCCCCCCCACCGCACTGCAAGCCCTAGACCGGATCATCATCGGCAACCTACCCAAGGAAAGTAACAATGAAGCTAGCTGACAACAAAGCCACCCTGTCCTTCAGCAATGGCAGCCCCAGCGTGGACCTGCCGGTCTACCAGGGCAGCATTGGCCCGGATGTCATCGACATCCGCAAGCTGTATGCGCAAACGGGCATGTTCACCTACGACCCGGGCTTCCTGTCGACGGCAGCGACCCAGTCCGCCATCACCTACATCGATGGCGACAAGGGCGAGCTGCTGTACCGCGGCTACCCCATCGAGCAGCTGGCCACCCATTGCGACTACCTGGACACCTGCTACCTGCTGCTCAACGGCGAACTGCCCAACGAAACGCAGCGCACCGACTTCCACAAGCTCGTGACCAACCACACCATGGTCAACGAGCAGATGCAGTTCTTCCTGCGCGGCTTCCGCCGTGACGCCCACCCCATGGCCGTGCTGACCGGCCTGGTCGGCGCCCTGTCGGCCTTCTACCACGACAGCACGGACATCAACAATCCGCAGCACCGCGAGATCGCCGCGATCCGTCTGATCGCCAAGATGCCCACGCTGGTGGCCATGGCTTACAAGTACGGCGTGGGCCAGCCATACATGTACCCGCAGAACAACCTCTCCTACGCAGGCAACTTCCTGCGCATGATGTTTGGCACGCCCTGCGAGGAGTACAAGGTCAACCCGGTGCTCGAGCGTGCCCTCGACCGCATCTTCATCCTGCACGCTGACCACGAGCAGAACGCCTCGACCTCCACCGTGCGCCTGTGCGGTTCGTCGGGCACGAACCCCTTCGCAGCCATCGCCGCCGGCGTGGCCTGCCTGTGGGGCCCCGCCCACGGCGGCGCCAATGAAGCGGCGCTGAACATGCTGCACGACATCCAGGCCCAAGGCGGCGTGGAAAAGATCGGCGAGTTCATCAAGCAGGTCAAGGACAAGAACTCCGGCGTCAAGCTGATGGGCTTTGGGCACCGCGTGTACAAGAACTACGACCCCCGCGCCAAGCTCATGCAAGAGACTTGCAATGAAGTGCTGGCCGAACTGGGCCTCGAGAACGATCCGCTGTTCAAGCTGGCCAAGGAGCTGGAGAAGATCGCCCTGGAAGACGAGTACTTCGTCTCGCGCAAGCTCTACCCCAACGTGGACTTCTACTCTGGCATCGTGCAGCGCGCCATCGGCATCCCCGTGAACCTGTTCACAGGTATCTTCGCGCTGGCCCGCACCGTGGGCTGGATCGCCCAGCTGAACGAAATGATCGGCGACCCCGAGTACAAGATCGGCCGTCCCCGCCAGCTGTTCACGGGCTCCGAGCGCCGCGACGTGCCGCCCCTGGCCAACCGCTGATCGGTGCGGCGCACCGCGCCGTCCGTTTCAATATAAAAAGCCCGCAGGCATTGCTTGCGGGCTTTTTTTCATGGTTGATCGATCTGCGGGTTGGCATCAAAACCCCCAACACCCGGAGGTACTCCCCCTGAGTAAAAGGGATTTTTAACCCCGCTGCGCAATCGGAATGCGCGCTTGCCTTTTATACTACCACCCAGTACAACGCATCTACTGGCCCACCGCCGTCCCGCCCGTGCCCCACACCGCTGAAGACAAACAACGCGCCATCACTCGCCTGCGCCGCATCAAAGGCCAGGCCGAGGCGCTGGAGCGCGCCGTATTGGCGGGCAGCGACTGCGCGCCCATCCTGCAGCAGCTTGCCGCCATGCGCGGCGCTGTGCACGGGCTGATGGCCGACCTGCTGGACAGCCATGTGCGCGAGACGCTGGCGGAAAAGCCGGCGCCATCGCAGCAGGCGATAGACGAAACCCTGGCGTTGTTGCGGTCGTACCTGAAGTAGACCGCGATAGATCACGCCTGCCTCCCCACCCGATCGATTGAAAGGACCACCCCATGAAATCCCGCGCCGCTGTTGCCTTCAAAGCCGGAGAACCCCTGCAGATCGTCGAGATCGACGTGGCCCCGCCCAAGAAGGGCGAAGTGCTCATCAAGATTACCGACACCGGCGTGTGCCACACCGACGCCTTCACGCTCAGTGGCGATGACCCCGAGGGCCTGTTTCCCGTCGTGCTGGGCCATGAAGGCGCGGGCATCGTGGTGGAAGTGGGCGAAGGCGTGACCAGCGTGAAGCCGGGCGACCACGTGATCCCGCTGTACACCGCCGAATGCGGCGAGTGCCTCTTCTGCAAGAGCGGCAAGACCAACCTGTGCGTCTCGGTGCGCGCCACGCAGGGCAAGGGCGTCATGCCCGACGGCACCACGCGCTTTTCCTACAACGGCCAGCCCATCTACCACTACATGGGCTGCAGCACCTTCAGCGAATACACCGTGGTGGCCGAGGTGTCCCTCGCCAAGATCCATCCCGAGGCCAACCCCGAGCAGGTCTGCCTGCTGGGCTGCGGCGTGACCACGGGCCTGGGCGCCGTCAAGAACACCGCCAAGGTGCAGGAAGGCGACACCGTGGCCGTGTTCGGTCTGGGCGGCATCGGCCTGGCGGTGATCCAGGGCGCCCAGCTGGCCAAAGCGGGGCGCATCATCGCCATCGACACCAACCCGGCCAAGTTTGACCTGGCCCGGGTGTTCGGTGCCACCGACTGCGTGAACCCCAAGGACTTCGACAAACCCATCCAGCAGGTCATCGTGGAGATGACCGGCTGGGGCGTGGACCACAGCTTTGAATGCATCGGCAACGTGAACGTGATGCGCGCCGCACTCGAATGCGCGCACCGCGGCTGGGGCCAGTCCGTCATCATCGGCGTGGCCGGCGCAGGCCAGGAGATAAGCACCCGCCCCTTCCAGCTCGTCACCGGCCGCAAATGGATGGGCACGGCGTTCGGCGGCGTCAAGGGCCGCAGCGAGCTGCCCGGCATGGTGGAAGACGCCATGGCCGGCAAGATCCAGCTGGCGCCGTTCGTCACGCACACCATGGGCCTGAAGGACATCAACGAGGCGTTTGATCTGATGCACGAAGGCAAGTCGATCCGCTCGGTGGTCAAGTACGCGGCTTGACGCTGCGAGATCAGCACCACAAACAAGAATAGCCTCTAGCGCTTATCCAGCAAGCGATAACAGCTATTATTTTAAGAGCGACCGCCACCATGCCTACCTTGAACCTGCAAAGCACCCACGCCTGCTTCGGCGGCGAGCAGCGCTTCTACCAGCACGCCTCCGCCGAGATCGGCCTGCCGATGAAGTTCTCGGTGTTCCTGCCGCCGCAAGCGCAGCAGGGCCCCGTGCCCGCCGTGCTCTACCTGGCAGGCCTGACCTGCAACGAAGAGACCTTCATGGTGAAGGCGGGCGCCCAGCGCCTGGCGGCCGAGCTGGGCCTGGCGCTCATCGCACCCGACACCAGTCCGCGCGGCCCGGAGGCCGAATCCCTGCCCGGGTCCACGGCCAGCTGGGATTTCGGCATTGGCGCGGGCTTTTACCTGGACGCTACCCAGCCGCCCTGGCGCACCCATTGGCGCATGGAAAGCTACCTGCTGCGCGAGCTGCTGCCCCTGCTGGCGCAACACCTGCCCCTCGAGGGCGAACGCATCGGCATCTTCGGCCACTCGATGGGCGGGCATGGCGCGCTCACCCTGGCGCTGCGGCATCCGGGCCGGTTCAAGACGCTGTCGGCCTTCGCGCCCATCTGCGCGCCCACCCAGTGTCCCTGGGGCGAAAAGGCCTTCACCGGGTACCTGGGCCCCGATCGCACCGCATGGCAAGAGCATGACGCCACCGTGCTCATGCAAAACCAGCCCATCGCGCCCTACCCTGCGGGCATCCTCATCGACCAAGGCCTCGCCGACAAGTTTCTGGCCGAACAGTTGCACCCGCATCTGCTGGAAGCCGCCTGCCAGGCCATCGGCCAGCCGCTGACGGTGCGCCGCCACACGGGCTATGACCACGGCTACTACTTCGTGCAGACCTTCATGGCCGACCACCTGCGGCACCACGCCCAAGGGCTGCTGCAGCGCTGAACATCCTGCATCTCCCCAGGGCCAACATATACAGGCTGCGCGGCAGATCCGCCCGCCAAGCCCCCTGCAAGAACCACCGGGCCGCAAGGCACCCGCACCCCGTTAATGCGCACTTAAGTCTCGGGCGCCACAGTGCGCGCCATGCCCCTGATCCTGCAGCGCCTGCTGCACCCCCACCTCGCCGCCGGCGCCCGCCCGCGAACGCCAGGCCAGACCTCCATCCCCGCAGCGGTGCCCACCGCCGCTGCACCGCGCCCGCTGCACCCCGCTTGGGTGGTCGTGTTCATCAGTACCTGGCTGGCCACCGCCTGCAACGTGCCGTTGTGGCGTGAGGTGGCGCAGCTGCCCGGGCAGGGCAGCCTGCGCGGCTGGGGGTTTGCCATCGCGTTTGCTTTCATCGTGGCTGCGGGCAACGCCGCCCTGCTCACGCTGCTGGCCTGGCGCTGGACGCTCAAGCCCGCCGCCGCCCTGGTGGTGCTGATGGCGGCATTCGGCGCGTATTTCATGCTGGCCTACGGCGTGGCCATCGATGCGAGCATGCTCGTCAACGTGCTGCAGACCGATGTGCACGAAGCGGGCGACCTGCTCAACCTGCGCATGCTGGGCACCGTGCTGGCCCTGGCCGCACCGCCACTGTGGTGGCTGCTGCGGCGGCCCGTCCTGCGGCTGAGCCCGCTGCGCCACCTGGCGCACAACGGCCTGCTGCTGGCGGGCGCCGCGGCTGTGATCGTGGTGTGCCTGCTGCTGGTGTTCCAGGACTTCGCCTCCACCATGCGCAACCACACCAAGCTGCGCTACCTCATCAACCCGCTCAACAGCGTGTACGCCCTGGGCAACATTGCCACCAAGCCCTTGCGCATGGACACCAGCAAGCTGCTGCCCATCGGCCATGATGCCCAATTGGGCGCGACGTATGCGGGGCAGGCCAAAGCCCCGCTCTTGGTGCTGGTGCTGGGCGAAACGGGCCGCAGCGGCAACTTCGGCATCAATGGCTACGAGCGCAACACCACACCGCTGCTGTCAGCCCGCACGGACCTCATCAGCGCCCGCAACGCGTGGTCGTGCGGCACCAGCACCGCCGCGTCGGTGCCCTGCATGTTTTCGCACCTGGGCCGCACCGGCTACGAGGCGCGCGCAGCCAATTTTGAAAGCCTGATCGACGTGCTCCATCACGCAGGCCTCGCCGTGCTGTGGGTGGACAACCAGTCGGGCTGCAAAGGCGTGTGCGACCGCATCGGCCAAGCCAACACCAGCAACCTCAAGGACCCCGAGCTGTGCCCCGCTGGCGGCGAATGCCTGGACCGGGTGATGCTGCAAGACCTGGACGCCCGCATCGCCGCGCTGCCCACCGAACAGCGCCAGCGCGGCACCGTGGTGGTACTGCACCAGATGGGCAGCCACGGTCCGGCCTACTCCAAACGCTCGGCACCCAGCAACAAGAAATTCGGCCCCGAATGCACCTCCACGTCGCTGCAGGAGTGCGAGCGCCAGCAGGTCGTCAATGCCTACGACAACAGCATCGTCGAAACCGACCAGTTTCTGGACTCCGTGATCAATTGGCTTGCAGCGCAGGAAAAACAAGCGCAAACAGCTATGATTTATGTAGCAGATCATGGCGAATCGCTGGGTGAGAACAACCTCTACCTGCACGGCCTGCCCTACTCCATTGCGCCCGATGTGCAAAAGCACGTGCCCTGGATCACGTGGCTGTCTCCCGCCATGCAACAGCGCACCCAACTGGCCACCGGCTGCCTGCAGCAAGACCTGGCCGAGCGGCGCATCACGCACGACCACTACTTCCATTCGGTGCTGGGGCTGATGGACGTGAAAACCGGGGCGTACAGCGCAGGCCTCGACATGTTTGAAGGCTGCCGGCACGTTCCCGCAGCGGCGAGGGCCGCAGGATGAGGCGGCAGGCCCCGGCCGTTCCGCCAATGCAGCATGCCATCCAGCATCAGGCACACGACGCCAAGGGCGGCTTCTCAATCGGACAGGCCAGCCAGCGTGTGGCCGAGATGACCTGCCAGCGCACCGGCCCGCGACCGTCATCGTGGACCACGCCGGACTAGCCCCCTGGCTGGGCTGCCAGGGGGAGGGCAGCCAGCTGCGGGCCGGGCTGGTCCCAGGGGAGCGGGCCACGGGCACCCGGGTGGTGCCGGAGTGCCCGTATGTGAAGGTGCAGTTCGACAAGGATGGGGGCTGCGGGACATGGCGGCCTCGGCAGGGCAGCCGTCCCCGCGCGGCGCCAACGGCACCGATGGCTGTTACGAACTGGAGAGACGCGGATGTCCTGTGGCGGGCGGCGCATGCATTTCCATCAGCTCGACCACCCAGTCGATGAAGACGCGCAGCCTTGCGCCCATGTGGCGGTTGGGCGGAAAGGCTACGTACAGCGGCATCGGCTCGATGGACCAATCCTCGAACAGCGGCACCAATTCGCCACGCGCCAGATGCGGTGCGGCCATGTAGCGCGGCAGCCAGAGCGCCCCCAGCCCCGCCAAACCAGCGGCCAAATACGCGTTGCCGTCATCCACCGCAATGGCGTAGCGGCCCAGCACCTGCAGGTGCTCCTGGCCGCGCCGCAGCGTGCAGGGCAGGATGCGCCCGGTACTCGACCGCAGGAAGCCCACGATCTGATGGGGCGCGGCCTCCAGCGCTGCGGGATGCGCAGGCGGCCCGGTGCGAGCGAGGTACGAAGGCGCCGCATACACCCCGATGGCGAGGTCCCCCACATGCCTTGCCGCCAGTGAGAGCTCACCCAGGTCACCGCCGCGCACAACGCAGTCAACGCTTTCGTCGATCAGATCCACCATGCGGTCGCTCACGCCCATGTGCACCTGGATGTCCGGGTAGCGCGCATGAAATGCCGCAAAGGCTGGCACCAGGATCATGCGAGCCAGCGGGCTGGGAACGTCCACCCGCAAACGGCCACGCGGCACGCTGGAGGAACGCGTCAAGCTGGTCTCGGCCTCATCCATGTCGGCAAGGAGCCGCACGACGCGCTCGTAGTAGGCGGCACCGTCGGCGGTCACGTTCACCCTGCGGGTGGTGCGGTTGAGCAGCTTGACGCGCAAGCGGGCCTCCAGCTGCTGCACCAGCTGGGTGACGGTGGTCTTGCTCATGTGCAGCGTTTGCGCCGCCTGCGTGAAGCTGCGGGTCTCTACGACACGCGCAAAAGCCAGCATGGCATCAAAGCGGTCCATGACGGTCCTGGAGCAGTTGGATTGTCCGGATTATGCAAACAGTGTTGGACAGATTTTCCTGTTTATCCAAACTATCGTGCTCACTACAGTGCCTTCTTCAAATCCAAGAAAGGCAATGTCATGACCCCACGCAACGTCGTTTTCCCTGCGGGCCGGCAAGCCCTTTACGAAAAAAACCGCTATTCGCCAGCTGTCCGGTCCAACGGTTTTCTCTTCGTTTCGGGCCAGGTCGGAAGCCGCGAAGACGGTTCACCGGAGCCGGAGCTGGAGTTGCAGGTCCGCCGCGCATTCGACAACCTGAACGCGGTGCTGAGCGCGGCCGGATGCACCTTCGACGACGTGGTTGACGTGACCGTCTTCGTCGTCGATCCCGAAAAGAACTTTGAGCGCATCTGGCGGATCGTTCCGGAATACTGGGGCGAAGCGCCCCATCCCACGCTGACCGGCATCGGCGTCACCTGGCTCTATGGCTTCCAGTTCGAGATCAAGGTGATCGCCAAGCTGCCGGGCTGAGGTGCCGGCAACAAGGCGCGGGCCGGCCACATCACCCCAGCGTGGAGGCCGCTGGCCGGGACACAGGCCCCCGCCCCCCCTCCCCCACCCCCAACAAATGCCCCCGGAAAACCTCCGCAATCGGTGACAGTTGCTTGCCCTTGGGCCAGACCAGATGCCACTGCGACTGGATGGGAAAGCCCGACACATTGAGCACGGCCAGGCCCTCGTGATGGGCTCCCAGGCTGTGGCGGGAGACGATGGAGACGCCCAGCTGGCCTTCCACCGATTCCTTGATGGCCTCATTGCTGCCCAGTTCCAGCACGGTGCTGGGGACAAAGCCCCTGGCGCGCAGGTGCGCATCCGTTGCCATGCGGGTTCCCGAGCCTTTTTCACGCAGGATGAAGCGCTCGCCCTGCAATTGCTCCAGCCGGATGCGCTTCCTAGGCGCCAGCGGATGCCCGGCGTGGGCGATGACGACCAGCGGGTTGGGCATGAGGATCTGGTCTTCCAGCGGCAGGTCGGCGGGCGGCATGGACATGACGTAGAGGTCGTCCTGGTTGGCGCGCAGACGGTTGATGACGTGGTCGCGGTTGAGCACTTCGAGCGAAATGTCGATCTGCGGGTGCAGCTTGCAGAAACTGCCCAGCAGGCGCGGCACGAAAGACTTGGCAGTGCTGACCACGGCAACCTTGAGGCGCCCGCTGGTGAGGCCTTTGGCGCCCGATACGCGCTGCTCGAACGCGTCCCACTCGGCCGCGATGGCGCGCGCCGTGCGGGCGAGCGCCTGGCCGGCCTCGGTGAGATGCACGCGGCGCGAGATGACCTCGTACAGCGGCAGGCCCACGGCCTGCGTCACCTCGCGCAGTTGCATGGAGGCCGTGGGCTGAGTGACGTGCATGACCTTGGCAGCGGCGCTGACGCTGCCGGTTTCGGCCAGCGCCAGAAAAAGCCGCAGCTGGCGAAATGTGATGTTCATAGATTTTTATCTATACATAAGCTCGTTCGAATCGATTTTACTTTGCTCCCTGCGCTGCATAACATCGCCGCCCAAGGAGTGAAATGATGCAAAGCTTGCTGGATCCGGCGATCCTTTTTTTTGCCCTGGGGGTGTTTGCGGGCTTGGTGAGATCCAACCTGGAGATGCCTGCTGCAATCTCGAAATTCTTGTCGATCTACCTGCTGATGGCGCTGGGGCTCAAGGGTGGGTTTGCGCTGGCGGCTTCGGGCTTCACGCCGAGCGTGGCCACCAGCCTGGGGCTGGCGGTGCTGATGGCCATCGTGGTGCCGCTGGCGGGCTACTTGCTCTTGCGGCGTGTGCTGTCGGGTTTCAATGCGGCGGCGGTGGCGGCCACATACGGGTCGGTGAGCGCGGTGACGTTCGTGACGGCCACGCAGTACCTGGAGTCGCAGCACATCGCCTACGGCGGCCATATGGCGGCGGCGATGGCGCTGATGGAGTCGCCCGCGATCATCCTGGCGGTGATGCTCGCCAATGCGCTGCGGCAAAAGCAGCAGGCGGTGGTCAAAGGCGCCCCGCATGTCGTGGCGATGACGGGGTCAGGCGCCGCCGCGCTGAGCGGGCCTGGCCTGGGCGAGAGAGGGCCACACCTGTCGGTGGGCAAGATCCTGCACGAGTCGTTCACCGACGGCACGCAGCTGCTACTGCTGGGCGCGATGCTGATCGGCCTGCTGACAGGCGACGCTGGCAAGGCGGCCATGCAGCCGTTTTCGGGCGATCTGTTCAAGGGAATGCTGTGCCTGTTCCTGCTGGACATGGGCCTGGCCACGGCGCGAAACCTGCCGGCGGTGCGCCAACAGTCGCCCTGGCTGCTTGCCTATGCGGTGCTGGGCCCCGTCACCCATGCCACGCTTGCACTGGGGGTGGCCTGGCTGGTGGCCGTGCCTGCGGGCGATGCCGTGCTGCTGATGGTGCTGGCGGCCAGTGCCTCGTACATCGCCGTGCCCGCGGTGGTGCGCTACGCCATCCCCGAGGCCGACCCGTCGCTGTACGTAAGCCTGTCGCTGGGGCTGACGTTTCCGCTCAACATCGTGCTGGGGATTCCGGTGTACACCCAGGCAGTGCGGCAACTCTGGGGCGTGTAGCGTGCCTCGCGTGCCGGGCATGGCACCGGTCAGAACAGACTGCTCTGCCCCTGTAGAAGACCCGGCCGGAACTGCGACACGTCCAGCTCCACACGTTCGCGGTTGAGCCCCAGGCGCCGGCAAGCGCTGGCAAAACGTTGGCGCAGCAGATCGGACCACAGGCCGCTGCCCTTCATGCGGGTGGCATAGCTGCTGTCGTAGGCCTTGCCGGTGCTGCGCTGCTCGGCCGTCATCCCATGCAGGTCCTGCACGCGGGCCAGCACGCGGGCGGCGCGCTGCGGGTAGTGCACCTGCAGCCATTCCTTGAAGAGCCCGTCCAGTTCCCAGGGCAGGCGCAGCACGGTGTAGAAGGCGCTGCGGGCGCCCGCCTCGTAGGCAGCCTCCAGCACCTGCTCCATGTCTTCGTTCAAAAACGGGATTTGCGGCGCCACGCTCACACCCACCGGCACGCCTGCATCCACCAGCGTGCGGATAGTGCGCAGGCGCCGGTGGGGCGCGGCGGCGCGCGGCTCCAGGCAACGGGCCAGTTGCGCGTCGAGCGTGGTGACGGTGATGTACACGGCACACAGGTTCTGTGCAGCAAGCGGCGCCAGGAGATCAAGGTCGCGCTCGACGGCGCTGGACTTGGTGATCAGCGAGAACGGATGGCGCGCCTCGCGCAGAACCTCGATCACGGCGCGGGTGAGGCGCAAGTCCCGCTCCACGGGCTGATAACAGTCGGTGTTGGAACCAATGTTGATAAGTTTGGGCACGTAGCGCGGCGCACCAAGTTCACGCCGCAACACTTCGGCAATGTTCTGCTTGGCGATGATCTGCGTTTCGAAATCGAGCCCGGGCGAAAAATTGAGGTAGCTGTGCGTGGGTCGCGCGAAGCAGTAGATGCAGCCGTGCTCGCAACCCCGGTAGGGGTTCACGGAGAGGTCAAACGAGATGTCGGGCGAGTCGTTGGCACTGATGGCGCTGCGCGCAGCTTCGAAGTGCACCGTGGTGACCGGCGCAGGCGCAACATCGCCATCACAGCCGTCGTCCGGCGAGCTGCCGGCAAGATCGGGACTGCCATGCCCCCACCCGTCATCCACCGCTTCGCGCACGTCGCGCGTAAACCGATGCGGCATGGCGCTCGCGGCACCGCGGCCGCGGATGGCCTGGACCGGTATGCGCACTTCGACAGGAAGGCCGGACGCATCGGGATCGGAGCGGGGTGTTGATGCCATGACTGTATAAATATACAGTATTCAGCTCCATCACAGCACGCCGCAGCCTCGACCACCGCGCCCGGCCCAGCTACTCCTTGAACAGTTGCTCGATCAGCCCTCGCAGCCAGCGGTTGCCCGGGTCGTTTTCAAAACGCTGGCTCCAGTGCAGTGCCACCGTGAAGTCGCGCAGCGGCAATGCGGGCTCGATGAGGGCGTAGCCCCCCTCGGCGGCAAAGGTGCGCGCGATGTGGCGCGGCATCACCACCGCCAGATCCGTGGCCCGGACAATGGCGGGCAGCACCATGAAGTGCTCGGTGGTCAGCCGCAGCCGGTCTTCGAGCTTCAGCATCTCCAGAATGCGCAGCGTGTCCGAATGGGTGCGCACGGCCACGAACTCCAGCTGCCGCAGTGCCTCCAGCAAGACGGGCCCGCTGCGCTCGCCGGCGGCGAAGGGGTGGTCCGCGCGCAGCAGCACCACGTAGCGGTCCTCGATGAGCTGCAGCCGCTGCGTGTCCTTCACCGTGGGCAGGAACCCGAATGCGAAGTCGATGCGGCCGCTGTCGAGCATTTGCGGGATCTCGGCGCGCGGCACAGGCCAAGTCTCCAGCCGCACGCCCGGCGCTTCGCGTCGCAGGGCCACCATCAGGTCTGGCAGGAAGCGGCTTTCACCAATGTCGCTCATGTGGATGCGAAAGACCTTGCGCGACGCCCGCGGGTCGAACAGCGCGGACTCGTTGAGTGCCTGTTCCAGCAGCGCCAGTGCGCTGCGCACGGCATCGGCCAGCCGGTCGGCCTTGGGCGTGGGCTGCACGCCGCCCCCTGCACGCACGAACAGCGGATCCTGGATGAGCAGGCGCAACCGCGTGAGCGCCTGGCTGGCGGCCGGTTGCGTGAGGTCGAGCAACTCTGCGGCGCGGCTCACATTGCGCGTTCGGTAGACGGCATCGAACAGGCGCAGCAGGTTGAGATCGATGTCCTTGATATGCACGCAGTGAATATTGATTAGTCACTTCATTGTATTGATGTATGACCTGCGCATGCCGAAGATGTCGACGGGCGATGCGGCGACGGCCAGGGCACCGGCAGGCGTGGACCACGCCTCACGCCATTCTTGTGGAGATAGGCATGGCCCGACGCAGCGCGCTGGCGTTCGCCCGGCGTCTCGCCATTTTCCCGAGAGTTCATCGCACAAGCCCCGGAGCACCCGGGCAACCACGGAGACAAACCCATGCATTCCCTTCCCCTTCGCACCACCCGCCGGCTGCTCGGCAAGATCGCACTGGCAGGCACCGCATCCGCCTTGCTGCTGCCCGCTGCCAGCTTGGCGGACACCTGGCCCAGCAAACCGATCAAGGTCGTGGTGAACTTTCCGGCCGGCGGCGCGGCCGACCAGATCGCCCGTGCAGTGACCGTGCCGCTGCAGGCGGCGCTTGGTCAACCCGTGGTGGTGGAGAACCGTGGCGGCGCGGGCGGCAACATTGGCGGCGAAGCGGTCGCCAAGTCGCCCGCCGATGGCTACACCCTGCTCATGAGCTCGGGCGGCATGGTGTCGGTCAACCCGCACCTGTATCCGCGGATGCCCTTCGACCCTGCGAAAGACCTGGTGCCCGTGGCGGCGGCTGCGCGGGTGCTGGTGTTTCTGGAGGTTCGGTCCACGCTGCCGGTCAACAACATCGACGAGTTCATGAAGCACCTCAAGGCCAACCCCGGCAAGCTCACGTTCGGCACGCCGGGCAACGGCAGTTCACCGCACCTGGCGGCCGAGATGCTCAAAGCTCAGGCCAACGTGTTCGCCGTGCATGTGCCTTACCGCGGCGCGGCGCCCGCCATGCAGGACCTGCTGGGCGGCCAGGTGGACTTCATGTTCGACCCCGGCATCGGCCTGCAGCACGTGAAGGCTGGCAAGCTCAAGCTGCTGGCCGTGGGCAGTTCCAAGCGCTCGCCACTGTTCCCCGATGTTCCCACGCTGGAGGAAATCGGCCTCAAGGGCTTCGATGCCGACACCTGGTTCGGCTTCTACGCGCCCGCCGGTACGCCGCCTGAGGTGGTCGCGCGCCTGAACCGCGAGATCAACAAGGTGCTCGCTACGCCAGCGGTGAAGGAGCGCATCAACGCGCTCGGCGGGGTGCCCGCCCCGATGTCGCCGGCCGACTTCAACGCGCGCGCTGCCATCGACAGTGCGCGCTTCGGGGCGCTGATCAAGGCGCGCAACATCACGGGCGACTGAACGGCCGCCGCACCGTGCCCAATGCCCGCGCGCGGCAGTGCGGGATTCGCGATGGTCTACAGTCCCGCGCTTTGCCACAACCCACCCGGAGGTACTGCCATGGCGCGCAAGCCCCAGATCACCCTGTCGTCGCTCGACGTTGACCGCATCGAAGCCTTGCTGGCCGCGATCCCGGCCAGCGTGTTTCCTGGCAAGGCGGATCTGCAGGCAGAGCTCGACCGGGCGGACGTGGTGCCGCCCGAGGAGATTCCACCCAACGTGGTGACGATGAACTCTACCGTGCAGTTCTCCATCCTGGAGACGGGCAAGGAGTTCTGCCTGACGTTGGTCTACCCGCGCGATGCGGATGGCAGCACCGACCGGCTCTCGATCTTCGCGCCCGTGGGCAGCGCCCTGCTGGGCCTGTCGGTGGGCGACGAGCTGGCCTGGCCCGGCCCCGGCGGCAAGTCGATGACGGTGCGCGTGAAGGACATCCTGTACCAGCCCGAAAGCGCGGGTGAGCTGCACCGGTGAGTTGAGGACATCCCCCTGAGGCGCTGCGCGCCTTCCCCCCGCTCTCGCAGCGCTGCGCGCCGCGGGCAGGGGGACGCAGCCTTCGCTGCGGGGCGGCCCTTGCTTGGCTGCCCTGGCGCGTGGGCGCGCCAGTTGCTGAGGGCGGGGCTCCGGCCGGGCAGCGCAGGGCAATGGATCGGGGCGGTGCCCAGCCCAGGGTGGCGAAGCTCCATCGATCGGGGTGGTGCAAAGCGCCACCAGCCGCGACAATGGCAGCCGCCATGACCACGCCGCCCTCCTCCAACGATCCCACGCCCCTGCCGGAAACGTTCGACCCCGACTCCACCGCCGCCTTCCAGCGGCGCATGGAGCGGGCGCCTGAATGGTTCTGCTCTTTCCTGGCGGGCAACAGCCGCGAAAAAAGCCGCCTCAAGCGCGAGATGGCGACGTTAAAAGGGTCCGTGGTGTGGCTGGTGCAACAGCGGCGGCAAGGCCAGTGGGACGCGGCGGAGCGCGCGCATCTGCGCGACGTGATGCGCTCCGCATCATCCGTCAGCCCCTACCTCTTCATCTGGGTGATCCCGGGCTCCATGCTGATCCTGCCCTTCATGGCCTGGTTCCTGGACCTGCAGCGCAAGCGGCGAGAGCGTTCGCCGCGCGCCTGAGCCTAAGAGCGGATAACAAAACCCAGCGCAGCGGTTCGGGCTAGGCGCCGCGTCGCAGGCAGTACGGGTAGTACGACAAGACGCGGCAACGACGCCAGAAGGGTTTTGTTAAGCCGCTCTAAGCCCAGTTGTTGGAAACGGCCACCAGCAGCCCCGCGCCGACCAGCCCCGCCTGCCAGCGCAAGGCGGTGGACCACGATGGCACATGCTGTTCCACCCGCAGGTAAAGCTGCCGCCCGGCCGCCAGCGACAACCCAAACGCCAGAACCATGCCCAGCGCATTGGGCCAGGGGGCCGTAGGCCAGAGATGGCTCACGACGGCGTTGACCAGCAGGCAGACCGCGAAATGCACCAGGAAGACCGAATAGGACATCTGCCCCAGGCGCACGAGCGGCGCCCAGCCCTCCCAGGCCCGCAGGCGCTCTGACCGCAGCGCCACCACCAGGCACAGTGCAGTGACCAGCGCCACGGCGATGCGTCCGCGGAAGTCGATGGCCAGTGCCGCGCCGCCCAGCAGCACCATCGCGCCCACCCAGGCCGAAGCGCCCAGCGGCCGGGCCGAGCGCACGGCCCAGTAAGCCATCATGCCCAGCCCATAGGCACCGAAGAAGTACACCGCCCACATGTCGAGCCCGGCGACGCGGTTGAAGAGCCAGAGCGACCCTGCCACGCCCGCCACCACCGCAGCCTGGGCCAGCGCCGCCCCATGCCGCCGCGCCCAGTTGCCCGGCAGCGCCCGCACCCCGGCCCATATCAACACGCTCAGCGCGAAAAGCTGGAAGTCGATGGCCACGTACCAAGCCCCCGCCGACAGGGCATCCTCACCCACGATGTCCTGGAGCAGCAGTGCATTGGCCAGCAGTTGCGCCAGGGTGGGCTCGTCCGGCACGGACGGGTGCGCCATCCAGGGCCGCACTGCCGCAGAGACCAGCACCGTCAGCAACAGCGCCACCGCGTAGGGCACCACCAGGCGGACAAACCGCTTGGCCACTGCCGCGCCCGCATGGTCAAAGCGCGCCGCGCCCTGAGGGGCCAGGCTGGCTGTGGCCAGGTATCCGCCCAGCACCAGGAACACCTGCACCGCCATGCGGCCTTGGTCGTAAAGCCATCCGATAAACGCTGGCGCCAGCGGCTGGGCGATATCCGACATCGGCCCATAAAACGCCAGGTGGTGCCACACGATGGCCACGCACGCGAGGGCCTTGGCCACATCGATGAGGGGTGTACGGGAGGTTGCTGAAGACATGGGGGCTTGTGGAATGAGGGCGAGCGCTGCGCCTACAGCGGCGTCTGCACAAACCCTCTATTGTCGGTCCTGTCGCGAACGACCGTTCTACCGTCCCCTGGGAGCCTCTGTACGAACCAAGCAGCGTGCTTGTGCAATTCGGGAAACTGTATCCACGTCAAGACGGCAACGGCCCGGCCATAGGAGGATGAGCCCATGGATACCTTCACGCTGTCGCGCATCCAGTTCGCGGCCAACATCAGCTTCCACATCCTGTTCCCGACCATCACGATTGCGCTGTGCTGGTTCCTGGTGTTCTTCCGGCTGCGCCACACTGCGGCGCGCGGCACGCCAGCGGCGCTGGGGTGGGAGCAGGCCTACTACTTCTGGACCAAGGTGTTCGCGCTGACCTTTGCGCTGGGCGTGGTCTCGGGCATCACCATGAGCTTTCAATTCGGCACCAACTGGCCGGGCTTCATGGAGCACGCGGGGAACATCGCCGGACCGCTGCTGGGCTACGAGGTGCTCACGGCGTTTTTCCTGGAGGCGACGTTCCTGGGCATCATGCTGTTTGGCCGCCAACGGGTGTCCGAGCGCATGCACCTGATGGCCACGCTGATGGTGGCGCTGGGCACCACGCTGTCGGCGTTCTGGATCCTGAGCCTGAATTCGTGGATGCAAACCCCTGCGGGCTACGAAATCATCGATGGAAAGTTCCACGCGGCCGACTGGATGGCGATCGTGTTCAACCCGTCCTTTCCCTACCGGCTGGCGCACAAGCTGCTGGCCTCAGGGCTCACCGCGGGGTTCCTGATCGCCGGGGTGAGCGCATGGCAGCTCCTGAAAGGCAGCGCCAACGACGGATCGCGCAAGGCGTTGCGCACCGCCATGGTCGCCGTGGCGGTGCTGATCCCGCTGCAGATCTTCATGGGCGACCTGCATGGCCTGAACACGCTCCAGCACCAACCCGCCAAGATCGCCGCCATCGAAGGCCTGTGGCACACCGAGCAAAGCGCGCCGCTCACGCTGTTCGGCCTGCCCAACGAGAAGGAAGGCCGCACGGACTATGCGGTGCAGATCCCGAAAGCGGCCAGCCTGATCCTTGCGCACGACACCGATGCCGTGCTCCGGGGCCTGAACGAGTTTGAAGGTGCGCACCCGCCCGTGGCGCCCGTGTTCTGGGCGTTCCGCGTGATGGTGGGCATGGGCTTGCTCATGCTCGTGGTTGCATGGACGGGCGCGTGGACGCTGATGCGCCGCCAGCATCGCGACGTGGCCGCTTTGCCGCGCTGGCTGCTGGCCACGCTGGCGGGCATGACGTTCTCGGGCTGGGTGGCCACGCTGGCCGGCTGGTACGTGACCGAAATCGGTCGCCAGCCGTACCTGGTCTATGGCCTGTTCAAGACAGCCGATGCGGTGGCTCCCCACGCTCCCGCCATGGTGGCCGGGACGCTGGCGGCTTATCTCACGGTGTACGCGCTACTGCTTGTGGCCTACGTGGGCGTGATCAAGTACATGGCCGAGCATCCGGCCATTCCGGCACCGGCCGTGCCCGGCCGCCACTCGGTTCCCAACGCCACCTGAGGTTTTGCCATGGACACCATGAACTGGACCACCGCCCTGCCCTTGATCTTCATGGCCGTGATGGGCCTGGCACTGCTGGCCTACGTGGTGCTCGACGGCTACGACCTCGGCGTGGGGATCCTCCTGCCCTTTGCCTCCGACGCCGAGAAGGATGTGATGGTCTCCAGCATCGGCCCTTTCTGGGACGCCAACGAAACCTGGCTCGTCCTCGGGGTGGGCGTGCTGCTGGTGTGTTTTCCCCGGGCGCACGGCGTGGTGCTTTCCGCGCTGTACCTGCCGGTGGCAGTGATGCTGCTGGGCCTGGTACTGCGCGGCGTGGCCTTCGACTTTCGCGTAAAGGCACGCGATGCACACAAGAACACCTGGAATCGCCTGTTTGCCACCGGGTCGCTGGCGGCCACCCTGGCGCAGGGCTGGATGCTGGGGGCCTATGTCACGGGATTTCAGAACGACC
The DNA here is from genome assembly GCF_022763525.1 of Acidovorax sp. Lineage (GTDB taxonomy): Bacteria > Pseudomonadota > Gammaproteobacteria > Burkholderiales > Burkholderiaceae_C > Acidovorax. The sequence goes on along the minus strand of NZ_JALEGG010000097.1, from coordinate 2,161 downwards.
TCTGGGGCATGCTGTTTTCCACCGGCATCGCCATCACGCTGCCCGCCGCCTACGCCATGCTGGGCGCGGGGTGGCTGCTCATGAAGACCGAAGGCGCGCTGCAGCGCAAGGCGGCCCGCTGGGGCCAGGGTGCCCTGTGGCCCATGGGTTTCGCGCTCATGGGAATTTCGCTGGCAACCCCCCTGGTGAGCCAGACGGTGTTTGCCAAATGGTTCGCGCTGCCCGAGCTGTTTGCGCTGCTGCCCATCCCCCTTGCCTGCGTGGCCGCGTTCTTCGCCATCCGGCACGTGCTGGCAAAGCCCAGCGTGGTGGACGCCGGCTACGGCTGGATCGTCTTTGCCGCCACGGTACTCATTTTTGTGCTGGCGTTCTTTGGCTTGGCCTACAGCATCTACCCCTACATCGTCATCGACCGCCTCACGGTATGGCAGGCCGCCAGCGCCACCGAGTCGCTGGTGGTGATCGGCGTTGGCGTGGGCATCACGCTGCCTGCCATCATTGCCTACACGGTCTTCATGTACCGCGTGTTCTGGGGCAAGGCGCACGAGCTGACGTACGGGCTGTGACACTCGGGCGCGCCATCCAACGGCTCAGCGGCCCAATGCCTCAGCACGTGTCTCGAGTGCAGCCTAGGCCGGCAGCCGCCACGCAAGGGCCGCCAAGCTGGGAATGCAGCGCTCCACTGGCGGCGCTGGCGGCGTCCCCCGGAGGGGAAGGCGCGCAGCGGCTCAGGGTGCTCACCAGGTACCTCAATACCTCAGGCTTCCCTCCGCATCCACGATCGCCAGTTCCACGTACGTGGAGCCGTTGTGGCTCTTGGGCGAGTACTTCACGCCGAAACGTCCGAAAGAGATCTCGCCCGCTTCTTCCATGGTCTTGATGAACGATTCCGTGGTGAGATTGCGCCCCGTGCGGCGCAGCCCCTCGACCAGCAGCCGCGCATGCACAAACCCCTCGAACTGCGATGCCGATGGCTGGGCCTGGGGCGACTGGGCCCGCAGCAGCGCCAGATACTCGGCCACCACGGGCACCGTGGTGTTGCGCAGCGACGGCATGATTTGCGCCAGGATGATGCCCCGCGCCTTGTCCTTGAGTTCGCGCCTGAGCCCGTCGGTGCTGACCACCGAGAACCCGTAGAACGTGGGACGGGCCGGGGTAGCCTGCACCGCTGCGACGTAGTTGGTGAAGGTGCTGCCCGCCGTGGCCACGATCACGGCTTGTGGCCTCGCCTTCTCGGTCGCCTGCGCCGCAGCCGCGAAATCCGGCTGCTTGGGATCTACCTTGAGTTCGGCGACGAACGCCAGCTTTTCGTCCTCGGACGCCTTCTTCAGGTCGGCCAGCAGGGCCTTGCCCAGCCCGTCATCGGCGTAGAGCACGGCCACGCGGTCGATGCCCTGGTGGCGCAGTTGGGACAGGATCTTGGCGGCCTCGTTGGCGTAGCTGGCGCGCACGTGGAAGACCAGCGGGTTGAGCTGCTCGCGGAATGCCGAAGCACCGGTGACGGGGCCAAACAGCAGCGTGCGGTGCTCCTTGATCAGTGGCAGGATGGCCGCCGTCTGGGCCGTGCCGGTGCTGTGGTAGATCATGAAGACCTTGTCTTCCTCCAGCAGCCGCCGCGTGTTTTCCACGGACTTCTGGGGGTCGAACCCGTCGTCCAGCGTGGTGTAACGGATCATGCGGCCATGGACGCCGCCTTGCGCGTTGACGGCATCGAACATCAGCCGCGAGCCTTCGCCAAACTGCACCGTCTGCGGCCCGAGCGGCCCGGACAGCACAGCCGACGCGCCCAGCCGGATTTCATCGGCCGTCACGCCCTCGTTGCGGGCGTGCCCCACGGTGCAAAACACGCTGATGGCGAGCCCCACCAACCCCACCAACCCTGTGCGCAAACGCATGGATGTCCCCTTCGCGCCATGGCCTTCGGTCACGGCAGCGAGCATTCAGGCGGAGCTCGGCCGAACGGGGCGGATGGCATTATTGGTTATTGATCATCATCATTATTTCGCCCCTTGCGCCCGCTGGGGCATGGGGTTTGCCCTGCCCGAGAGCTCAAGGGGAATGCCCCGGAAAGCATTTCGCCCACCAGGCGCGCGAAGGCCCCAGGTGGGCGAAGTACAGGCCCGATGAACAGCGGGGTGGTGCCGAGGCTGTGCCGGCAGGC
>NZ_JALEGG010000096.1 GCF_022763525.1 Acidovorax sp. | reverse complement strand
GGCGCTGGAGCTGGCGCAGCAGAGCTTCTATCCCTACTGGGGCGGCAGCCACCTGTTCCTGGCCGACCGGTATGCGGGCGAGTTCAACAAGAACTCGGCGCTTTTCCAAGGGTTCCTCACGGACCCGATGGCGTTTGGTGCGAGCCAGCGGTACTCGTCGCTGTTGCAGCAACCCGGGGCGCATGGGGCGGTGGGGGTGACGCTGGACAAGGAGCTGTACCGCATGCGGGCACCCGCGGTCACGCTCAATGGCATGAACAATACCCAGGTGCCGGTATCGTGGTTCTTCAAGGCTCAGTCAGCAAAGGCGGGCGAATTTCCGTTCGATCTCCAGGTCAATGATGCGCCTGCCGTGCGTGGAGGGTACGGCGATGTGCATGCACGTGCGGTGACTGTGGGTGCAGGCATGCAGCCCACGGAGCGCGTCAACCTGTTCGCTTATGTGAACCGGTTCGACATGCGGCTGCGCAGCCAGAACCTGTTCGAGACCTCCATGGACAACACAAGCACCCAGGGCGCTCTGGGCATGGCCTACCGTTGGGGCCCGACGGAGCAGACCTGGGTCAAGCTGGGACGCAGCATGGAGGACATCCTGCTACAGCGTTACCCCACGCTGTATCTGCTGCCCCCCTTCGTGAGCTTGATGGGCGTGAGCAGTGAACCCAAGAAGCAGTTCACCGACGTGCAACTGCGCCATACGGTGGACACCACCCCTGGCAGTCGCTGGAGCGTGGCCCTGGAGCATGTGCGTGAACGCCAGAACAACCTGATCGGCGGCGAAGCCGTAGTGGGCGCGAATATTCCGGGCGTCGGCGAGTACCGCGACTACCTGCTGGTGGGCGGTTACAACCGCGTGGACCGACGCTACACCGCGCTGACCCTTGCCACGACCCAGCGGTTGCACCCGGCGTTCAACCTGGACGCGGCACTGGGCCTGCAGCAGATACGCCACCGCGTCGATGGCGTGACGCAGAGCTACCTGGTAAATCTGGAATATTTCAACGAGGAGGAGGCGCGCCGCGCCGAGATGGAACGTGTCGTCACCCCGCGCGTGGGCTTGGTGTGGCAGCCCGCCGCAGGTACCACGGTGCGCATGGCTTACCAGGACTGGCTGCGTCCACTGAGTGTGTCCACTCTCACCAGCGTGGAAACCGCCGGCATCCCCGTCGAAGACCGCCTGGTCGAAGCCGGTGGCCGCCACAAGCGCACCGTGGCGCAAGTGGGTATTGAACTGGGGGCCAATACCTTCGTGAGCCTGCGCGCCGACCATTTGCGCGTGCGCAACCCCGGTACCGTGGGTGTGGACCTGCGCACGCCGAGCCTGCCGTTCCTGGAGGAGATGCGCAATATCCAGCTGGTGAACCTGTCTACCGCCGATCTGCTCGAAGACACCCCCAGCTTTGACACCGGCACCCTCAAGACTCTCGGCGCCGGCGTCAACCACATGTTCAGCCGCCAATGGTCGGGCTATGCCAAGTACCTCTACCAGGGCAGCGAGAGCCACATCTATGGCACGGACGGGCCGGCCGGCCGCATCCCCTACATTCCGCGCCACACGGCCGTGCTGGGGGCCACCTGGGTGGGCGCGCAGCGGTTCTACGTGAGCGGCCGCGCGGTGTACCGCTCGGAGCGTTTCGAGGACAAGGAAAACCTCACGCGCATCGCGCCGGGGTGGGGCGTCGACCTGATGGGCTTCTGGGAATCGCAGGACAAGCACTGGGTGGTGGGCGCGGCCGCATTGAATCTGTGGGCGCCCAAGTCGGACCGCCGAAAGACCCGGTATGTCCTGGACGCGCGCTACCGCTTCTGACGCCGCGTCGCGAGCGGCCCGGCGCCGCCAGCAGCGGCTCGCTACGCTGGCAGCCTGCGTACTGGCGCTGCTGCTGGTGGGGGCGGCCACGTTCAGCCGCACATGGCATGCGCTGGAGTTCAAGACCTTCGATGTGCTCACTGCGCTCACCGCGCCGCAGCGCACGGCGCTGCCGGTGGTGATCCTTGCCATCGACGAACCCACGTTCCAGGAGCTGCAACAGGCCTGGCCCTTCCCGCGCAGCGTGCATGCCGCGCTGCTGCGGCGATTGCATGCGGGAGGCGCCGCGGCCGTGGGGTTCGACGTGGTGTTCGCCGAGCCCACCACCGAGCCGGAGGACGCCAGCCTGGCGCAGGCCATCGCCGAGACCGGCCCGGTGGTGCTGGCCGCCACGCGCGAGAAGATCGACAGCAGCCAGGCCGCGCTGTGGCTGGACGTGATGCCGCTGCAGCGGTTCCTCGACGCCGGGGCCGATGCGGGCGATGCTGGTGTGGAGCCCGACGACGACTTCGTGGTGCGCCGGGCCCCTGTGGCGCGCGAGAGCTTCGCGCTGCGGCTGGCCCAGCGCGCGGCCGAAGCGCAAGGCAAGACGCCGGTGCTGCGACATTTCGACTGGATCGGCTACCGCGGACCGCGCGGAACATTTGACACCCGCTCGTACTACCAGGCGCTGGAGCCGGGCCTGCTGCCGCCGGGCTTCTTCAAGAACAAGATCGTGCTGGTGGGGCGCTCGGCGCGCACCGCCACCGAGCTGTCGCGGTCGCAGGCCGACCTGTTCAATTCGCCCTTTGGCACGGCGGGCGGCGAGCGCTTGTTCCCCGGCGTCGAGCTGCAGGCCACGCTGGTGGACAACTACCTCACCGGCGGTGGCTTGCGCAGCGTGCCCGAGGGCTGGACGCTGGTGCTCGTGGCGCTGCTGGTGCCCCTGCTGATGTGGGGCAATCGCCGACTGCATCCGGCAGGCGCAGCGGCGATGGCGGGCCTTGTGGTGGTGGCGATCGTGGCTGCGTCGTGGTGGCTGTTTGCGCGTTTTCAGCTGTGGTGGCCACCCTTGCTGCCTGCGTCGGCTGCCGGAGCCATTTACGGCGCGGCAGCGCTGGCGGGCTATGCCTTTGTGCGGCGGCGCGCACGCCAGACCCGGGCGATGTTTGCGCAGTACGTGCCGCCCTCTGTGGTCTCGCGCCTCATTGCGCAGCCCGAGTTGATGCGCCTGGGCGGCGAGGCGCGCGAGGTCACGCTCATGTTCACCGACCTGGCCAACTTCACCACGCTGTCCGAGCAGTTGAGCGCCGAGCAGACGGTGGAGCTGCTCACCGCCTACTTCAACGCCATGACCCCCATCGTGCACGCCACCGGTGGCACGGTGGACAAGTTCATTGGCGACGCGGTGATGGCGTTCTGGGGGGCGCCGCTGGCCGACGCCCAGCATGCCGAGCATGCGCTGCAGGCCGCCGTGGCGATGCAGGAGGCCATGCAGCCGCTGGTGGCCGACCTGCGCGCGCGCGGGCTGCCGGCCGTGCACATGCGCATCGGCCTGCACACGGGGCGCGCGGTGGTGGGCAATGTGGGGTCCGAGCAGCGGTTCTCGTACACCGCCATTGGCGACGCCGTGAACCTGGCAGCGCGCCTGGAGGGGGCCAACAAGGCGTTTGACACCCGCATCCTGCTCTCGGATGCCACGGCGGCACAGCTGCCGGCCACGGTGGCGCTGCGGGCGCTGGACGACGTGGTCGTCAAGGGCAGGACCGAACCCGTGCGTGTGTTCACACCCTGCCAGGACGCGGACTTGCGAAACGCCAGCCTGGCGGCGCTGGAAGCCTTTCACGCCCGCGACTGGGACGGGGCTGCGGCCCATCTGGCCCGGGTGCTGGCGCGGGCGCCGGGCGACCCCGCGGCGCTGCGCCTGCAGGACCGCCTGGCAGCGGCCCGCGCGATGCCCGCAGGGGCCGTCTGGTCGCCCGCGGTCGCGCTCGACAAATTGTGACCATCCTTTGACATGTGTTGACCGGGGTCATGCCCGGCGGTGCCATCATGGGGACGTGGGGCTTTTTCACCCCAACGTCTCGATAACCTCTGAACCTCAAAGGAGCCAGCATGCAAGTACAAGTCAACACCGACGACCACATCCAGGGCGGCGAGTCGCTCGCGCAGTGGATCACCGACGAGTCCAAGAGCCGGCTGTCGCGCTTTCAGGACCACGTCACGCGGCTGGAGGTGTTCCTGAGCGACCTGGACGCCGGCAAGTCCGGCGCGAACGACAAGCGCTGCCGCATCGAGGCGCGCGTCACGGGCCGCCAGCCGGTCACCGTGACCGACGACGCCGACAAGATGGCCAATGCCTTCATCGGCGCCGTGGACAAGCTGGCACGCGCGCTGGACACCGACCTGGGCCGTGCCAAGGACCGCAACGGTCGCGACACCATCCGCGCGGCGGATGCGGGTGAGTGATTCTTGAAGAAATTGGCTTCTGGCGCTTGATGGACAAGCGCTGGCAGCTATCAAATTTGTAGTTTTTTGTAGGAGGCCGGACGGGCGTCTCCCTGAAAAGAGTGCCGCTGCAACGCATTCGTTGCAGCGGCACTCTTGTTTCGCGCGGCTACAAGTCCAGCACCAGCAGCTTGCTGCGTGCCCGCGAGCAGCAGGGCATGAACTGCTCGTTGGCGGCCTTTTCCTCGTCCGTCAGGTACATGTCGCGGTGGTCCACCTCGCCTTCCAGCACGCGGGTGAGGCAGGTGCCGCACACGCCCTGCTCGCACGAGGTGAGGATGTCGATGCCTTCCTTGCGCAGCGCTTCCACCACCGACACGTCGGGTGCAATCGGGTAGACCTTGCCTGTGCTGGCAATGCGCACTT
>NZ_JALEGG010000095.1 GCF_022763525.1 Acidovorax sp. | reverse complement strand
TTCCTTGCCCATGGCCTTCTGCGCAGCGCAGAAGGTGCAGTGGTCGGTGGCGGTGGTGTGCAGCTGGCCCGACTGCAGGCCGCGCCACAGCGCCTCCTGGTGGCCCTTGGGGCGGAAGGGCGGGCTCATCACATAGGCGGCCGCCTTGGCAAAGTCGGGGTCGCGGTACACGCTGTCGTCCACCAGCAGGTGGCCCGCCAGCACCTCGCCGTACACGCGCTGGCCGCGCGCACGAGCGCGGGCAATCGCGTCGGCCGACTCCATGCAGCTCACGTGCACCACGTAGATGGGCACGCCCAGCACGTCGGCAATGGCGATGGCGCGGTTGGCGGCTTCGGCCTCGACCATGGGCGGGCGCGACAGCGGGTGGCCCTCGGGGCCGGTGATGCCCATCTTGGCGACCTCCTGCTGCAGCAGGTACACCAGCTCGCCGTTTTCGGCATGCACCGTGGGCATGGCGCCCAGCTCCAGCGCGCGCTTGAAGCTGTTCACCAGGGTTTCGTCGTCGCACATGATGGCGTTCTTGTAGGCCATGAAGTGCTTGAAGCTGTTCACGCCCTCGTCCTGCACCAGCGTGCCCATGTCGGCGCGCACCTGCTCGCTCCACCAGGTGACGGCGACGTGGAAGGAATAGTCAGCCGCCGATTTCTCGGCCCAGCCGCGCCACTTGCGGTAGGCGTCCATCAGCCGCTCCTGCGGGTCGGGGATCACGAAGTCGATGATGCTCGTGGTGCCGCCGGCCAGCGCGGCGGCCGTCCCGGTGAAGAAGTCGTCCATGGTGACGGTGCCCATGAACGGCAGCTGCATGTGGGTGTGCGGGTCGATGCCGCCGGGCAGCACGTACTGGCCGCTGGCATCCAGCATCTGCGCGCCCGCCGGGGCCTGGGCCGCAGCGTCCTCCCCCACGGCCACGATGCGGCCATCGACGCACAACACATCGGCGCGCTGTTCACGGTCGGCGTTGACCACGGTGCCACCGCGGATCACAAGGGCTTGGCTCATGGGGGTCTCCTTCAAGGGGTACAGAAAAAAAGGCCCCGCGCTGGCACCAGGCCCAGGCAGGGTGAAGGGGGTTACTTCTTCTTCGCGGTCAGGTAGTAGTAGGTACCTGCCACGGCCAGGCTGAAGAACCAGCCCGAGTCGAACAGCGTGAGCCAGATGGCAGGCATGCCCGCCTTGTCCACCACGCCCGACACGGCCAGATAGCCGGGCAGGCACGGCAGCACGCCCAGCGCAAAGGCGATGAGCGCATGGAGGTTCCAGCCGTTGCTGTACTCGTACTCGCCGCCGCGCGTGTACAGGTCGTCCACCTTCAGCTCGGCTTTGCGCACCAGGTAGTAGTCCACCAGCAGGATGCCGGCGATGGCGCCCAGCAGCGTGCCGTAGCCGCCCAGCCAGGTGAAGAGGTAGCCGCCCGACGTCGCCAGGATCTTCCAGGGCATGAACACCAGCCCGATCAGCGCAGCAATGATCCCGCCCATGCGGAAGCTGATCTTGGAGGGCGCGCACTGGCTGAAGTCGTACGAAGGCGACACCAGGTTGGCCGCCACGTTGGTCGTCAGGTTGGCCAGCAGGATCACCAGCAGGCCCAGGCCTGCAGCCACGCTGCCCATCTGCGTGAGCAGGCCGTCAGGGAACAGCTGGGCCTTGCCATACAGGATGGCCGATGCCGAGAAGCCGATCACGCCCACCATGGAGAACAGCGCCATGGGCAACGGCAGGCCGATGGCCTGGCCCACGACCTGGTCCTTCTGCGATTTGGCAAAGCGCGTGAAGTCCGGGATGTTGAGCGCGAGCGTGGCCCAGAAGCCGACCAGGCCCGTCAGCGCCGCCCAGGTCTTGGGGCCGCCCTCGACCACCTTGGCGGGCAAGTTGAACAGCTGGCCCGAGGGCACCTTCATCATCAGCACCACCACAAGCAGCACCGAGGCGCCGATCATCAGCGGCGCGGCAATCACCTCCAGCAGGCGGATGGATTCGGGCCCCTTCCAGATGAACCAGATGTGCACCGCCCAGAACGCCAGGAAGCACATGAACTGCGAGGTGCTGATGGTCTGCCCATCGGCTGGCCCCGCGAGGTTCATGCCCAGGATGTTCAGGAACCCGTGCAGCGCCAGCGCGCCAAAGTAGCAGTTGATGGAAAACCAGCCGCACGCCACCAAGCCGCGCAGCACGGCCGGCAGGTTGGCGCCTTTGACGCCGAACGACGCGCGTGCCAGCACAGGGAACGGCACACCGTACTTCGGCCCCACGCGCCCGATGAGCACCATGGGCACGAGCACGATGCAGTTGGCCAGGAACACCAGCCACACCGCCATCTGCCAGCTGAAGCCTTGGTCCAGCATGGAGCTGGCCATGGTGTAGGTGGGCACGCACACCACCATGCCCACCCAGAGCGCGGCAAAGTCCTTCCAGGTCCAGTGCCGCTGCGCGGCGGTGGTGGGGAGCAGATCTTCGTTGGCGAGCGTGTTGGTTGCTGCGCCGGGCATGTGCCCCGCCACGTGGGCGGCGCCGCCGGTACTGTTGGTCATGCCTGTACTCCTCTTGTCAAAGACGTCGTTGGGGTTGCACACAACCCACTGTCTGCCGGTGCGCCCTCACGCTGGCAGACGGCGGGCAAAAGAAGCGAGCGATGCTATCGGTCACGCAAGAACTGCACCAGATGCAGTGCAACACACCCTGTTGTGAATGCGCAGCATCATGGCCCGCTTCTGTCACGCAGCCACCCGCTGCGGGTTGTTGGGGTGCGTGGTCCAGTTGGCGTATTCGGCGGGCACGGGCTGGCCCGTGCGCTGGTCCACCTCGCCAGGCGCCAGCGCGCGCATGGTGATGCATTCGGGCACGGGGCAGATGGACACGCACAGGTTGCAGCCCACGCACTCGGCTTCGTTGATCTCGAACTTGCGCACGCCGCCGTCCTTGGTGAAGGTAATGGCCTGGTGGGAGGTGTCCTCGCACACCACGTGGCAGCGGCCGCACTGGATGCAGGCATCCTGGTTGATGACGGCCTTTTCCACGTAGTTGAGGTTGAGGTTCTTCCAGTCCTTCACCGTGGGCACGGCCTGCCCCTTGAAGTCATCAAGCGTGGCGTAGCCGTGCTCGTCCATGAAGTTGGACAAGCCATCGCACATGTCCTGCACGATCTTGAAGCCATAAACCATCGCGGCCGTGCACACCTGCACCGTGCCGCAGCCCAGCGCAATGTATTCGGCCGCATCGCGCCAGGTGGTGATGCCGCCAATGCCGCTGATGGGCAGGCCGGCGGTCTGGGGGTCGCGCGCAATCTCGGCGACCATGTTCAGCGCAATCGGCTTGACGGCCGGGCCGCAGTAGCCGCCGTGCGAGCCCCAGCCGTCAGTGCTGGGGTTCATCACCATGCGGTCCAGGTCCACGCCCATCACCGAGTTGATGGTGTTGATGAGCGACACCGCATCCGCCCCCCCCGCCTTGGCCGCGCGCGCTGGGTGGCGCACGTCGGTGATGTTGGGCGTGAGCTTCACGATCACGGGCAGGCGGCTGTACTGCTTGCACCAGGCCGTGACCATCTGGATGTATTCCGGCACCTGGCCCACGGCCGCGCCCATGCCGCGCTCGCTCATGCCGTGCGGGCAACCGAAGTTGAGCTCGATGCCGTCGGCGCCGGTGTCTTCCACCATGGGCAGGATGCGCTTCCAGCTGTCTTCCACGCAGGGCACCATGAGCGAGACGATCATGGCGCGGTCGGGCCAGTTGCGCTTGACGCGGCGGATCTCTTCCAGGTTGGTCTGCAAGGGGCGGTCGGTGATGAGCTCGATGTTATTCAGGCCGATCACGCGGCGGTCCTGCGACATGAGCGTGGAATAGCGCGGGCCGCTGACATTGACCACCGGCGGGTCTTCGCCCAGCGTCTTCCAGACCACGCCGCCCCAGCCGGCCTCGAACGCGCGGGTGACGTTGATCTCCTTGTCGGTGGGCGGCGCGGAGGCGAGCCAGAAAGGGTTGGGGCTTTGGATGCCCAGGAAATTGCTGCGGATGTCTGCCATGGGGTGCTCCCGTGAATTAAGTGGACGACTTCAGGCCACGAGTGCCACAGGCACGCTCAGCGCTTCATGGATGGAGACTGCTGCCACCTTGCCGTGCTCCACGGCTTCCACGGTGAGGTCGCGCCCGCCGGCGCGGCAGTCGCCGCCCGCCCACACACGCGCCACGCTGGTGCGGCCCGCCGCATCGGTGCGAATGCGCCCGCCCTCCAGCGCAATGGCGGCGCCCGCGGGCTCGGCCACGTAGGTCTGGCCGATGGCCTTGAGCACCATGTCGGCGGCCAGCGTGAAGGTCTCTCCGGTGCTCGCCAGCTTGCCGCGGGCATCCAGCGCCGTGGCCGCAAAGCGCACGCCCGTGACCGCGCCGTTCTCGCACAGCACCTCCTGAGGCGCCGCCCAGTGGCGGATGGTGACGCCGTTCGTCTGTGCCCACTGCTGCTCCACCACCGAAGCCGACATGGCCTCCGCCCCGCGCCGGTAGACGATGGTCACCTCTTCGGCGCCCAGCTTGCGCGATTGCACGGCGGCGTCCACCGCCGTCATGCCGCCGCCGATCACCACCACGCGGCGGCCCACGGGCAGGGTGGACAGGTCGGCGCTCTGGCGCAGCTCGGCGATGAAATCCACCGCATTGCGCAGCCCCGCTGCCGAGGGCTCGGCAATGCCCAGCGCGTTCACGCCCTGCAGGCCCAGGCCCAGGAAGACCGCGTCGTGGCTGGCCAGCAGGCTGTCGAGCGTGAAGTCGCGGCCCAGCTGCTGCTGGGTGCGCACCTCGATGCCGCCGATGGACAGCAGCCACTCCACTTCCTTCTGCGCGAAGTTGCCCGCCGTCTTGTAGCTGGCCAGGCCATATTCGTTGAGGCCGCCGAGCTTGGGCCGAACTTCCAGCAGCGTCACGTCATGTCCGCGCACGGCCAGGCCATGCGCGCAGGCCAGGCCCGCAGGGCCCGCGCCCACCACCGCCACACGCTTGCCCGTGGGTGCGGCGCGCTGGAACAGCGGCGCCCCCGGCTGGGCAAAGAAGGCATCGGTGGCGTAGCGCTGCAGCGCGCCGATCTCGACCGGTTTGTCTTCATTGGTGTTGCGCACGCAGGCCTGCTCACACAGCACCTCGGTGGGGCACACGCGGGCGCACATGCCGCCCAGCGGGTTGGCCGTGAGGATGGCGCGCGCCGCGCCGCGGTTGTTGTCCTGGGCGATGCGGTGGATGAAAGAGGGGATGTCGATGCCCGTGGGACACGCCGTGGCGCAGGGTGCGTCGTGGCAGTAGTAGCAGCGCTCCGCCTCGATCAGCGCCTGCGGCCGGGTGAGCGGCGGGTGCGCATCGCCGAAATTGACGGCGTAGTCGGCCAAATTCAGGCGTGCGGCGTGAATGCCGCAGGCACGGCTTGCGGGAGTGTCCATCAGTGTTCCTCCGGAAGTTGCGGGGTGGGGTTCTGTACGTGCTGGAGCACCTTGCGGCACCCAGGGTGCGTGCGGCCGATGCGGCGCGATGGCGCCTCTCTAGGGACGGCGCCTTGGCGGGCGCTGGTGCCCGCAGACTTCGGAGGTTTCATCGTGGTCCTCGCTGTAGGATTCGGGCCCGCTGCTTCGGCGGTGCTCCGTCTGGCTGGTCAATTTACCAACCCGTAAAAATTTACCAATTGGTAAAATCCCTACAGCAAACGCCGTGCCAGCCAAACCATTGCTCGCCGCCCCCCTTTTTTGGGCAAACCGCAGTTTTCCGGCGCTTGCCTTGTTCCACAATGGTGCAATGACCGACGCTCGCCTGCCCCCTGCAGCCCCCACCCGCCGCAACCCTCGCGCGGCACGCCCTGCCCTCACCGAAGAGACGCCCGCCCGCGCGCCGACCGCCTCGCGCCTGCTCAAGGAGCAGGGCATCCTGGCCGAAGCAGAGAACCACTTTGCCCAGTTCGGTTTTGAAGGCGCATCGCTCGAGAACATCGCGGCCGCTGTCGGCATCAGCCGCCACAACCTGCTGTACTACTTCCCCAGCAAGGAGGCGCTTTACCAGCGCGTGCTCGACGATGTGCTCACGCAGTGGCTGGCCGGCATGGAAGACCTCTCGCACAGCGACGACCCGCAACAGGCGCTCAAGCGGTACATCCGCGCCAAGCTGCAGTATTCGCGCACGCGCCCCCAGGGCGCCAAGGTGTTCACCAAGGAGGTGATTGCGGGCGCGCCGCGCTACGGCCGCGCCATCACCGAGCGCGTCAGCCCGCTGCTCAAGACAGAGGTGCGCACTTTTGAGCGCTGGGCGCGCGAGGGCCGCATCGCCAAGGTGAATTTCACGCACCTGATGTTCATCATCTGGTCCGTCACGCAGGCCTATGCCGAGCAGGAAGCGCAGTTCGCACTGCTGCTGGGCAAACCGGCGTTGACCGAGCGGGACTACGAAAAGGCCGAGGAGCTGATCGTGCGCATGGTGCTCAGCGCCCTGGCGCCGGACAACCCCGTCTGAAGCCGAAGCGGTCTGAGCTTGCTACTTTTTTGATAGCTACTAGCGCCGATTCAACAAGCGCTACAGCTACTTCCATGGCAAAACTCGAGGCGACTGATGCCTGCCGCCCAGGCGGGCTCGGCCTCCTCTCTAACCCTGTTTTTGCTGCCACAGCACATCCAGTACATGCTGGGTGGCCCGCTCGACCGCCCCCGAGCGGTGCGCAATGCCCAGGGGGCGCCACAGCCGGGGCTGCAGCGGCAGCATGCGGATTCGGGGATCCAGCGGCACGGCAGTGGCGGCCTCGTGCGGCAGCAGCGTCGCTCCGTAGCCGGCGGCCACCAGGCTCTTGATGGCGTCGTTGTAGTTCAGCTGGATGCGCGCCTGGGGGTGCTCGCCTGCCAGCGCAAACCACTCGCCAGTCAGGCGCGACAGGCTGGTGCCGTCGTCGTTGAGGATCAGCGGCTGCCCCGCCAGCCAGCGAGGCGTGGCGCGGGCAGGCGCATCCCATGAGGACGGCACGAATGCCATGACCGGGTCGCGCCGCCACGGCAGCACCGTCACCCCGGGCAAGGCCGCTTGCGGCAGGGCGACCAGACCCACGTCCAGCATTCCGCTGGCCAGCCGCGCCAGGGTTTCGTGCGAGGTGAGGACGGCCACCTGCACGTCGATGCCGGGGTGGTGCTGCCCCAGCACCTCCAGTGCCTGGGGCAGCAGATGGGCGATGGCCCCCGTGGAGGCGCCCAGGCGCACTCGGCCCGCCAAACCTTGCACCTGGCGCTGCACCAGGTCCATCGCCTCGTCGGCATCCGCCAGCAGGCGCCGGGCGCGCTCCACCAGCACTTCGCCCACGCCCGATGGCCGGACCTCGCCCCGTTTGCGCACCAGCAGCGGGGCGCCCGTGAGGGCCTCCAGATCAGCGATGTGCAGGCTCACCGTGGGTGGCGCAAGGTGCAGCGTGCGCGCCGCTTCGGCAAAAGAGCCCAGGTCGGCAATGGTGACCAGCGTGCGCAGCCGGTCGAGACTGAGTTCGCGCATGACATTCAGTATCTCTGAATGAGATATTTGTGAAATTCAACTTTTCAAAGTCTAGACCGCCGCCGAAGATTCCGCACCCGCTCACATTCAAGAATCCCTCGCATGACCAATCCACCCCTCGTTTTCATTGATGGCGACCAAGGCACCACCGGCCTGCAGATCCACGACCGCCTGCGCGGCCGCACGGATTTGCAGCTGTTGACCCTGCCCGAACCGGACCGCAAGAACCCCAGCCGCCGCGCCGAGGCGATCAACGGCTGCGACATCGCCATCCTCTGCCTGCCCGACGCCCCCGCCCGCGAGGCAGTCGCCAGCATCGTCAACCCCGCCGTGCGCGTGATCGATGCCAGCTCGGCGCACCGCACCGACCCGTCGTGGGTGTATGGCTTCCCGGAGATGGATGCTGAACAGGCCACACGCATCGCCAGCGCCCGCCGCGTCAGCAACCCGGGGTGCTACCCCACAGGCGCCGTGGCCCTGCTGCGGCCACTGGTGCAAACGGGCCTCCTGCCCGCCGACCACCCCATCACCATCCATGCGGTGTCGGGGTATTCAGGCGGTGGACGCGCCCGCGTGGAAGAACACGAGGGCCCTGGGGCCGCCTGCGCCCCGGCGTTCCAGGTCTACGGCCTGGGGCTGGAGCACAAGCACACCCCGGAAATCGCCCTGCATGCCGGGCTGGCGCAACGGCCGTTTTTCCTCCCGGCGTATGGATCTTTCCGCCAGGGAATCGTGCTCACCATCCCGCTCCATTTGCGCCAGTTGCCCGCAGGTGCCACTGGAGAAAAGTTGCATGCCTGCCTGGCGCGGCACTTTGCGGGCGCGGCCCATGTGGAGGTCATGGACTTGGCGCAGGCGCAGGAAACCCAGCACCTGGACCCGCAGGCCCTCAACGGCACCAACCAGCTGCGCCTGGGCATCTTCAGCAACGAGCGACATGGCCAGGTGCTCCTGACCGCCGTGTTCGACAACCTGGGCAAGGGAGCCTCGGGCGCCGCCGTGCAGAACCTCGATTTGATGCTCTGCCCGGGGTGAACCCGGGTTCCGCGACAAGCCCGAGACATTCCCCCGGATTCCACCGCCCATCTTGAAAGCGCCCCAAATGCCCGTATCATTAGCACTCACCGCAGACGAGTGCTAACAGCACGCCGCCTGCCGGCAGTTTGGTGGCGCCTGGGGCTCCAGGCGCCGAGTAAATCGGCTTTTTTTCTGAAAACAGGAGCAATGCAATGAACCTTCGCCCTCTGCACGATCGCGTGATCGTCAAGCGTATCGAAAGCGAAACCACGACGGCCTCCGGCATCGTGATCCCTGACAACGCCGCCGAAAAGCCCGATCAAGGTGAAGTGCTGGCTGTTGGCCCTGGCAAGAAGAACGACAAGGGCGAAGTGATGGCCCTGAACGTGAAGGTCGGCGACCGCGTTCTGTTCGGCAAGTACTCGGGCCAGACCGTGAAGGTCAATGGCGACGAGCTGCTGGTCATGAAGGAAGACGATCTGTTTGCCGTGGTCGAGAAGTAATTCCCCCCTGCATTACTCATCTTTTCATAGCTGCTCGCGCTGATCGGTCACGCGCCAGCAGCCAATTTGAACCCAATTTTCAGGAGCTCCAAAAATGGCAGCAAAAGACGTAGTTTTCGGCGGCGAAGCCCGCGCACGCATGGTTGAAGGCGTGAACATCCTGGCCAATGCGGTCAAGGTGACCCTGGGCCCCAAGGGCCGCAATGTGGTGCTGGAGCGCTCGTTCGGCGCCCCCACCGTGACCAAGGACGGCGTGTCCGTGGCCAAGGAAATCGAACTGAAGGACAAGCTGCAGAACATGGGCGCGCAGCTCGTGAAGGAAGTGGCCTCCAAGACCAGCGACAACGCTGGTGACGGCACCACCACCGCCACCGTGCTGGCCCAAGCCATCGTGCGCGAAGGCTCCAAGTACGTGGCCGCCGGCCTGAACCCCATGGACCTCAAGCGCGGTATCGACAAGGCCGTGCTGGCCCTGACCGAAGAGCTGAAGAAGGCTTCCAAGCCCACCACCACCTCCAAGGAAATCGCCCAAGTGGGTTCGATCTCCGCCAACTCCGACGAATCCATCGGCAAGATCATTGCTGACGCCATGGACAAGGTCGGCAAGGAAGGCGTGATCACCGTGGAAGACGGCAAGTCCCTGCAAAACGAGCTGGATGTCGTGGAAGGCATGCAGTTTGACCGCGGCTACCTGTCGCCCTACTTCATCAACAACCCAGAAAAGCAAGCCGCTCTGCTGGACAACCCCTTCGTGCTGCTGTTCGACAAGAAGATCAGCAACATCCGCGACCTGCTGCCCACGCTGGAACAAGTCGCCAAGGCT
>NZ_JALEGG010000094.1 GCF_022763525.1 Acidovorax sp. | reverse complement strand
GCTGCATCCGCTCCTACGACCACGCCTTCAGCAAGGAAGGCGGCCTGGCCGTGCTGACCGGCAACATCGCGGTGGACGGCTGCGTGGTCAAGTCGGCCGGTGTGGACGAAAGCATTCTGGTGTTCGAGGGCACGGCCCACGTGACCGAGTCGCAGGACGAAGCCGTGGCCAATATCCTGGCCGACAAGGTCAAGGCCGGTGACGTGGTCATCGTGCGTTACGAAGGCCCCAAGGGTGGCCCCGGCATGCAAGAAATGCTTTACCCCACCAGCTACATCAAGTCCAAGGGTCTGGGCAAGGCCTGCGCGCTGCTGACGGACGGTCGCTTCTCGGGCGGCACCTCGGGCCTGTCGATTGGGCATTGCTCGCCCGAAGCGGCTGCGGGCGGTGCCATCGGTCTGGTGCAGAACGGCGACCGCATCCGCATCGACATCCCCAACCGTACGATCAATGTGCTGGTGAGCGATGAAGAACTGGCCAAGCGCCGCGAAGCGCAGAACGCCAAGGGCTGGAAGCCCGCCCAGCCCCGCCCGCGCAAGGTGTCGGCCGCACTCAAGGCTTATGCCAAGCTGGTGATGTCGGCCGACAAGGGCGCCGTGCGCGACCTGTCGCTGCTGGACGACTGACGCCCGTCAGGCTGGCACGGGGGCGCGCCCCACCCGAGAAAAAGCCGCATCCAGGATGCGGCTTTTTTGCGGCCAAATGCTTCCATTTTTATAGCTGCCGGCGCTTGATGGATAAGCGCCAAAGCCTGATTTTTCTCAGATTTCGCTACGCCGTGGCGTTGCCCGTCTGTGACTGCAGGTAGTTGGGCAGGCCGATCTTGTCGATCAGGCTCAGCTGCTTTTCGAGCCAGTAGGCGTGGTCTTCCTCGGTGTCGCGCAGTTGCACCAGCAGAAGATCGCGGCTCACGTAATCGCCCGCTGCCTCGCACAGGGCCATGCCTTTTTGCAGGGCGGCGCGCACTTCATATTCTGTGTCAAGATCCTTTTTCAGCATCTCGGGCACGGTTTCGCCGGGGGTGAATGGATTGGGCCGCATGTCGGGGCGGCCACCCAGGAAGAGAATGCGGCGCAGCAACGCGTCGGCGTGCTGGGTTTCTTCCTGCGTCTCGTGGTCCAGCCGCGTGTAGAGCTTGAGCAAGCCCTGGTCTTCATAAGTGCGCGAATGCACAAAATACTGGTCCCGTGCGGCCAGTTCGCCGCGCAGCAGTTCTTTCAGATATTCGATGACTTGTGGGTTTCCCTGCATGTTGTTGTCCTTGAATTTCAGCCGGGGAGTATCGCGTGGACAAGGGCTCTGGCGGAGAAAATCCCCGGACCTGTGCTCTGCATGCTTACCGGGATCAGAAGTGTTCGCATGTCCTTTGAACAGCTACTGGCGCGCTACTCCGTCATTGCTTACCGGGTGCACGGTCCGGGTCCCGCGTCAGCATCAACGCCTTGGCGTCGCTGGCCGTGGCCACTGTGGCGAGGCGCGGCAGCACGATCTGGGCAAGGTCGTGCGCCATCATCGCGGCCAGAGCTTGCGGGCCATGATCTTCCAGCCGGTACCAGTGGTCCCGGCCGTGGGTGAGGTAGCCCATGCGCATGCCTGCGATCCACATGGCAGGGTCATCGCACCAGAAGTCGGCCAGCGTCGCCGGGGCCACATGCTGGAACGACACATTGCCCGTGAACGCGAATGAATCCTTTCCATTGGTGCGGCTGCCCTCGTAGCCCAGGTACTGGAAGACTTCGCCCACGGGCCGCCGGAAGCTTTGCTGTCCCCGTGCTTCGAAGCCCGCGGCCTTCAGCAGCGGCACGATGGTGTGCCGCAGCAACTGCTTGAAATCGGCTTTGAAGTCCCGGGGTGTTTCCATGGACATATGGTAGCCAGCGGACATCGGTCCCCTCACCTCTGCCTTGTGCGGGGCGGATTGCGCTGCAGCCCGTCCTGAAGCGGGGCTTTCCTTTCGGGACTGCATGTGGGCGGGCACAATACCGGCCACCATGTTGACCTACCCCCACATCGACCCCGTCGCACTGCAGATCGGCCCGCTGGCCATCCACTGGTACGGCCTGACTTATCTGGCGGCCTTTGGCCTGTTCATGCTGCTGGGCATCCGGCGCCTGCGCCACGAGCCCTTCGCATCGATCACCGGCCCTGGGGCCTGGACGCGCAAGGACGTGGAGGACATCCTTTTTCTGGGCGTGGCGGGTGTGGTGATCGGGGGGCGGCTGGGCTACTGTCTTTTCTACAAGCCGGGCTACTACCTTAGCCACCCGCTGGAGATCTTTGCCGTATGGCAAGGTGGCATGGCCTTCCATGGCGGGCTGCTTGGGGTCATTGTGGCGATGATCTGGTTCGCGCACTCGCGCCAGCGCCCCTGGCTGCAGGTGGCCGACTTCGTAGCGCCCTGCGTGCCCACAGGCCTGGCCGCAGGGCGGGTGGGCAATTTCATCAATGGCGAGCTCTGGGGCCGCTTTGCGAGCCCCGACCTGCCCTGGGGCATGGTGTTTGCGCACAGCGGCTCGCTGCAGCCGCGCCACCCTTCGCAGGTCTATCAGTTCCTCATGGAAGGGCTGCTGCTGTTCATCCTGCTGTGGTTGTACGCGCGCAAGGAGCGCCGGCAGGGCCAGGTGGCTGCGGCCTTCCTGTTCGGCTATGGCGTGTTCCGCTTTATCGCCGAGTATTTCCGGGAGCCCGACGCCTTCCTGGGCATCCTGTCGCTGGGCATGAGCATGGGCCAGTGGCTGTGCCTGCCCATGATCGTGGGCGGCGTCGCGCTGTGGCTGTGGGCACGGCGCCAGCCTGCGGTGGCGTTGGAGTCTCCATGAAAATGACGGCTGGCGCTTGATGGGAAAGCGCCGAATGCTATCAATGTTGTAGCTTTTCAAGCACTTGAAGCCGCCGCCCCTCTTCAGGCCGGCGGCTTTTCCGTGACGGCAGGGCGCTGCCTGGCGCGGTGTTCATCGGGCAACCAACCCGTGGCGGACGCGTTGCGCCGCAGCATGGTCCACAGCGCCGCCACCACAATCAGCGCGCCTCCGGCCCAGTCGGCGGCGCTGAGGCTCTCTCCCAGCCACAGCACGGCAAACAGGGCGCCAAAGGCTGGCTCGCTGCCCATCAACAGGCCCACGCGCGAAGGGGTGCTGTGGCGCAGCGCCCAGTTCTGGGCCACAAAGGCAAACACCGTACAGCCCACCACCAGGTAGATGCAGGCCCACCAGAAGCTGGCGTCGTGGGGCAACGGCGGCAGGCCGCCCGGCAGGGCGAACGCCAGCACCAGGCTGCCCAGTGCAATGACCCCGGCCTGCACGGCGGTGAGCGCCAGCACCGGTGCATTGCGGCGGCGCGTGAGGCGGCTTGTCTGGCAGACGGTGATGGCGCGCAGCACGGCCGCGGCGAGCATGAGCGCATCGCCCCAGCCCCAATGGCCCGAGAGCCCCCCGCTGAGCAGCGCCGCCCCCACCAACGAGACCCCGGCGAAGACAAACATCGCCCGCGCGGGCCGCTGGCCCAGCAGGCCCCACTCGGCAAACGGCGTGAACACCACGCACAGGCTGATGAGGAAGGCTGCATTGCTGGCTTGCGTGAGGGCGAGGCCAAACGTCTCGCACAAGAAAATGCTCAGCAACAGCCCGCCCAGTGGCAAGCCCGCTGCAATGGCATCGCGCCGCTGCGTCCGGGTGGCGCGCAGCAGGGCCGGCAACAGCAATGCGAACGTGAGCCCGAACCGCACGGCCAGGAATCCCAGTACCGGATAGAACGCCAAGGCTCCCTTGGCCACGCCGTAGCTGGTGCCCCAGACCACGGCCACCAGCAGCAAGGCGGCGTCGGCGAGGCGCGGGGCGAGGGTGTAGGGGGCGGGCGTGGTCAGGGTGGTCATGGCGAGAGTTGGGGGAGGGGGTAGGGGGCGCCAGTGGGTGTGGCGGTGCGGATCATTATCAATTTAGGCTCCTGTGTTGATAATGGGAGTTGCAGAACATCACCTGTGCGCCATGAGCATCAATCATTCCTTGGATAGCCTCCCTGATATGGCCGTGTTCGCCCGTGTGGTCGAGGCGGGCAGCTTCTCGGCCGCCGCGCGTCAACTGGGCCTGACGCCCTCGGCGGTGAGTCGGCAGGTGGCGCGGCTGGAGGCGGCCCTGCGCGTGCGGCTGCTGGAGCGCACCACGCGCAAGATCAAGCTCACCGATGGCGGGGCTGCAGCGTACGCCCGCTGCCAATCCCTGGTGGCCGCTGCGCGGGAGGTGTGGGCACTGTGCGACACCCACTCGGGCGAGCCCGCCGGCATGGTGCGCATGAGCATGCCCAAGGCCGTGGGGCGGCAACTGGTGCACCCGCTGGTGCTGCCTTTCCTTCAGCAGTATCCGCAGGTGGATGTGCAGTTGCTGATCACCGACCGCACGGTGGACCTGCTGGAGGAGCCCATCGACCTGGCGCTGCGCGTGACCGACACGCCGCCGCCGGGCTTGGCAGGCCGCCCCCTGGCCCCGCTGCGCCACTTGGTGTGCGCCAGTCCCCAATACCTGGCAACGCATGGCCAACCCGTGCATCCGCGCGACCTGGAGCACCACGCCTGCATCTACCTCGGTGAAGAAGAGCGCGACCGCCACTGGCGCTTCGAGCGCGGCCACGAGGCGGCCACCGTTGCCGTGCGCGGGCGCTACGTGGCCAACCACAGTGAAGTCCGGCTGGAGGCCGCGTTGCACCACCTGGGCATTGCAAGCCTGCCCGGTTTTGCCGCGCGTGCGGCGCTTCAAAGCGGCGTTCTGGTGCAGGTGCTGCCCGACTGGGACCACAAAACGGCCTATGCGGGCATGGCTTGGCTGCTGTATCCGCCCAACCGGTTCCTGCCCGCCAAGGTGCGAGTGTGGATCGACCACCTAGTGCAGGGATTCGAGCACATCGGCTGATGAGCGTGCCGGGCGTTGCCGCCGGGGCGCTCAATGACCTGGCTCAGCCAAGCCGCGCGCGGCAGGTGGGGTGGCGTGCCGCGGTGGAAAGCGGCACCGCGTGGAGGACGTCAGGTTCTCCCCCGCTGCGCTGCCTGGCTGCCCCTCCGCCCAAGGTGCTCGGGAGGACGGGTGGGGCGCGTGGCGCCGGCTCGATCGTCATGGCGTTTGGAAGCCGCGGGCAAACAGGGCCCTGGGGTATGCGGCACTGAGCGCGCCCCGCAGGTTTACCCGGCCAGAGCGACCCGCACAAGGGGGGCCGTGGTGGAGGGATGTCGCATTTCCGCTGCAGATAACCGGTTTCGTACCGTCACTACATTCTTCGCTGGCGTTTTGTGCGGGTCCTTCTCATAATTATGGAAAATTATGAGACTTGCTGGAGGAACTAGCCTCTGGGAAGATTTTTAAAGGACGATAGCTTTCCAGATATCGACAGTGGCGCCTTCGCCGAGGCGTTTTTTACGGATCACACGCCGCACACCATGCGCCCCATCCCCAATTCCCTGCACGACGAAGCCGCGGCGCGGTTGCGCGAACAGATATTTGCGGGTGCCCTGCCGCCGGGCAGCTTTCTGGATGAAGCAGCCTTGTGCGAGAGTTTGGCCATTTCGCGCACGCCGCTGCGCGAGGCCCTCAAGGTGCTGGTCGCCGAAGGGCTGCTGCGCCACGAGCCACGCCGCGGCTGTTTTGTGGCCGAGGTGACGGAGCGCGATCTGGACGATCTGTTTCCGGTGATTGCACTGCTGGAGGGGCGTGCAGCCCATGAGGCCGCCCGCAAGGCTGTTGCGGCCGACGTGGCGGCACTGGAGGTGTTGCACCAGCGCCTGCAGCAGTTTGCGGCCGAAGGGCGTGTCGCCGATTACTACGAGGCCAACTACGCCATCCACGAAGCGTTCATCACGCTGGCGGACAACCGCTGGCTGGCGCAGGTGATTGGCGACCTGCGAAAGATCCTGCGCCTGGCCCGGGCGCAAACGCTGCACGTGCCCGGCCGCCTGCAGCAAAGCCTGGCCGAGCATCTGGCCGTGTTCGCTGCGCTCAAGGCGCGCGACTGCGATACCGCTGAAGAGGCCATGCGCAACCACCTGTTGCGCCAGCGCGATGCGCTGCGCGACGTAGCCCGCAACCAGCAATCGAGGCTGATGCCATGATGAACAGTACCCCTGAATGGATCGCACGCAGCGTGTCGCGTCTGCGCACTGCCGCGCCTGTTGTCGCGGTTGGAGATGCCGGGAAAGCGGCCGAGAAATCGGTGGACAGACCCGGCGAAAAGCTTGGCGAAAGGCCCGCCCGGGCAGGGCTCGACAAGTCCGTGACCGATGTGGTCGCGAAGGTCGCAGTTCCACGGTCCACGCACGAACGGCTGCAGGCCACGCTGCGGCGCGGCCAGGAGGCGCTTTCGCCCCGTGCGCTGCGTCGCTTGCTGGCCGACCTGCAAGAGGTGGTGGCGCCGCAGGTCAGCGAGATCGAAGGCGGGCGCCGCGCCCAGGCCGTGGCCGAGTGGTACGCCAAAGCCGAGCCCGAGGAACGCCGCGACATGTGGCTCTTGATGTGCGAGCAATTTGCGCCCGATGCCACGCGCTTCAAATCGGCCCGCCAGCGCTACGAGGCCGCCGCTGGCACTGCCGAAGAGGGGCAGGCCGAAATCAGTCTGCGCCGAGCGCTGGTCTCGCCCCGCACGCGGCTGCTGCAACGGTTTTCAGCCTTCCCGCAGGGCATGCGCTTCCTGGTGGACATGCGCGCCGAGATCCTGCCCCTGCTCAAGGCCGACAAGCGCCTGCTGCCGCTGGACGCCGAACTCGAACATCTGTTCTCCACGTGGTTCGACGTCGCATTCCTGGAGCTGCGCCGCCTCTCCTGGGATTCGCCCGCTTCGCTGCTCGAAAAGCTCATCAAGTACGAGGCGGTGCACGACATCCGCAGCTGGGCTGACCTGAAGAACCGCCTGGACAGCGACCGCCGCTGCTACGGCTTTTTCCATCCCCGCCTGCCGGGCGAGCCGTTGATCTTTGTGGAAGTGGCGCTGCTGGACAAGATCTCCTCCAGCATCACCCCGTTGCTGGACGAGGCCGCCGCACCCGCCGATATCTCGCGGGCCACCACGGCCATCTTCTATTCGATCAGCAACACGCAGACGGGCCTGCGCGGCGTGAGCTTTGGGGATTCGCTCATCAAGCACGTGGTGGAGACGCTGACGGCCGAGTTTCCGCGCCTGCGCACCTTTGCCACGCTGTCGCCCATTCCGGGCTTCCGGGCCTGGCTCTCCAAGCATGCCGGGGCGATGCTGGAGCGCCTGGACGACAAGCGCCGCAGCGAGCTGGGCCGCGCAGTGGGGTTCGAGCCGCCGCAGGCCACGCACTTCCTGGGGGCTCTGGACAAGGCCCTGGAGCTGGATGCGCGCTCACCTGTGCGACAGGTGCTCCTCGAATGTGCCGCGTACTATCTGGGCCGCGAGCTGCACGAAGGCTAGCCCGTGGACCCGGTGGCGCGTTTTCACCTGGGCAACGGGGCGCGGGTCGAGCGTCTCAACTGG
>NZ_JALEGG010000093.1 GCF_022763525.1 Acidovorax sp. | reverse complement strand
GTGCCCGATCAATTGCTGCGCCTCGACCACTGCTTGCGACGAGCCCACCGCGTTCATCAGCGTCACCTGCGCAAAGCGGCGGATGCGTGCCCCCCTCTCCGCCAGAAAGCTGCGCATGGGACCTGCCATCCGGTAAGCCCAGATGGGAGAGATGAGAATGACCGTGCGAAAACCCGCAGGGTCGGGGCCCTCATAGCGAATGGCTGGACGGCGCCTGAACAGAGAGTCCAGTAGGCAGCGAAGGCCGCCCAAGAAACCTGCCCGCAAACGGGCGTCGCGGATTTCGCCCATGGGCCAGTCATAGTGCGCTGCGATCAGCTGCGCGGCTCGGCGCGATACGCCGGTGTAAGAGTAGAAAACAACGAGAATGCTGTCCACATCGACTCCTTTTGTGTTGCTCGCGCTACATGTCAGGCGAAGGCGCAGTGAACTGCTGTGGCTCTTTTCTTGGAGCATCCGCGACCATGCAGTCGATGGTGAGTGTGAGGCTGGCAATTGAACCTGCGTTCTGAAGCGCCAGCCGGGTGACCTTGGCGGGATCGATCACGCCCATCTCGAACATGTCGCCGTACTCGCGCAGGGCTGCGTTGTAGCCAAAACTCAGCTGGGCATGCGAATCGACGCGATCCAGCACGATGGAGGGCTCTTGAGCAGCATTGAGGACGATGCGGCGGAGCGGCTCTTCGAGTGCGCGAGCTACGATCTTCAAGCCTGAATCCTCGTCCAGCGTGGGCAGGCTGACACCCTGCAGAGCCTTGCGCGCCCGCAGCAGCGCCACTCCGCCGCCCGGCACGATACCTTCCTCGATGGCCGCGCGCGTGGCGTGCAAGGCATCTTCGACCCGCAGCTTGCGCTCCTTCAGTTCGGTTTCCGTGGCCGCGCCCACTTTGATCACGGCGACCCCGCCTGAGAGCTTGGCGATGCGCTCGTCGAGCTTCTCGCGGTCATAGTCGCTGGTGACCTTTTCTCGCTCCTTTTTCAAAGTTGCGATCCGCTCGCCAATGGTCATTGCGTTGCCAGCGCCTCCAACAATTGTCGTGTTTTCCTTGTCCACCACTACACGGCGCGCACGTCCCAGGTGGTCAAACTTCAGCTTTTCAAGGGTCAGCCCGATCTCGGAGGCGACCACATGCCCACCCGTAACCAGTGCTATGTCCTGCAACATTGCCTTGCGCCGGTCGCCAAAGCCAGGTGCTTTCACGGCGCAGGTCTTGATGACTCCGCGCAAGCTGTTCACCACCAGCGTCGCCAAGGCTTCAGCCGCCACCTCTTCGGCAATCACAAGGAGCGGAGTTCCCGCCTTGGCCACTGTCTCCAGAAGTGTCACCAATTCCTGAAGTCCCGCGAGCTTTTGGTCGTACAGCAGTATGGCGGCATCTTCCAGTACGCAGGTCTGGCGCTCAGGGTTGTTCACGAAGTAGGCTGACAGCCAGCCACGGTCGAACTGGAGTCCTTCGACAGCTTCGAGTTCACTGCTGATACCCGACCCGTCTTCGATCGAGACGGCGCCATCCCGCCCAACCCTGTCGATGGCTTTGGCGACCAGATCTCCCACGGACCGATCATTGTTGGCAGATATCGTGGCTACATGGGCGATTTCCTGTAGAGTGGCGCAGGGCTGAGCCATCTTCTTCAGTTCCGTCACCACCACTTCGATCGCTTGCTCAATCCCGCGCTTCACTTCCATGGGGTTCATTCCTGCGGCCAGGTACTTCAGGCCCTCCTGCACCAGGCCATGCGCGAGCACCGTCGCAGTCGTTGTGCCGTCGCCCGCCATTTCGCTGGTGCGCGCGGCCACCTCACGCATCAGCTGCGCTCCCATGTTCTCGAACCGATCTTCCAGTTCGATTGACTTTGCCACCACCACCCCGGAGTTGACGATTTGCGGAGGCCCGAACTCCCGCTCCAGCACCACTGTGCGGCCACGCGGGCCCAAAGTGACTTTCACTGCTTCGGCGAGCGTGTCGACACCTCGACGGATCTTGTCGCGGGCTTCATCGCGAAACAGCAGCTTCTTGGCAGGCATTGATGAAAACCTCCTTGGCGCATGGTGATAGAGCGCCCCCCGACCGCAGTTGAGAAAGGTCAATCGCATCCCAGCAAGCGAGAGCTTGGCCCTTGGGGGCTTCCTGCCTTTCCAGAAGCCCGGAAAGCCTTGCAGCGAGCCGCATCTGCTCTTGATCGGACTCGTGTCGCTCCGTCACGTCGCGCAAGATGACCGTGAACAGCCGGCCCTCCGACGTGACGACGTGGGAGATCGAGGCCTCGGCAGGAAACTCCTCGCCCGTCTTGCGCAGTCCGTAAACGACTCTGCTGGCACCCATGCGACGCATGGTTGCGCCGGTGGTGCCGAACCGGCGGATCGAGTCGGCATGGCTGCGGCGAAAGCGCTCGGGCAGAAGCCTTTGCAGCGGTTGTCCGATCATCTCCTCAGCCAGCCAGCCGAAGATTCGCTCCGCTGCCCGGTTGTAGATCACAACACGCTGCGAATGGTCGACCGAGATGATCGCATCCAAGGCCGAATCCAGCAGTCCGGCAAGGCGCGGGTCCGAGTTGTGGGAAGCCATGCCCACCTCCTTTTTCACTAATTTACACCTGCGGCGGTTCGCAAGCCTGACACTGACGTGCCTTGTACCCAACAAGAAAATTGCCTGTTTCCGGGAAAAACGCAAGGTGTGGGCGAAAAAACCGTGAAATTGCAGGCACCGACCCCCATCCGGTGCCAGTGTGGTCCGGTGCCAGAAACACCCGCATCTGCACTGCCATCCCCTGCGCAGACCCCGCAGCCGTACCCGTGGCACGGTCACGCACGGCAGCGTGCAAACGTTTCTTCCGCCGCTGCCATGCCATGCCATGCCTGTCAAGCGCTGGTTGTTTCCAAACTGGGGGGCCGGGTTCAGAAAGCGGCAGGCTCAGCGTTGCCGATTTGGGTTTGCTGACGCGGTCGGGCCGCAGACCAGGGCGCCGGAGATATGCTTGCGGCGCGGTTCCGCGCTTACCCTCTCAACCTCCTTCCGCTGCCGTGCTGCTCCGTCTGTTGGGGCGACCGAAGCGGCGATACCCTGCAGTGAATGCAGGCGGACGGTCAAAAAGAGGCAGCTCATTGCAAGCCAATCTATCGACCGCGCATCGCTCGCATTTGATTTTTCTCATGTCGCACCCATGGTCCGCGCAGTACCTTGGAACTGTCATCGCTCGCTGGCCGGATGCGCCGAAAGCGGCAGGATGGCGGGACTGGGCCGCGCTCCACGCGGCCCGTATACCGGGGCATGATGGGCCGCGGTCGCCATTCGAAGCGCAGGCGCCCCCTGCCTTCAGTGGCGCGCCAGCGGGCGGTGACACCCTTGCTTCATGCGCCAGCATGGTGGCCGCATCTTGGGCTGACGTGGTCAATCTGCCGTGTATCCTGCGCACCGCATGCCATTCAGGCTGGTGGCAGATTCAGCACCAGTTGACCGCCCCATATGGGGTTTCTCAAAAGCGCAACTGGCCACCTCGCTTGCAACGGCAGTTGCGGCTGGCAGGCTCCGCACTCCGATGAGGAACAAAGGCCTTGAACCCGCGGCTTTGCCGAGTCCGCTGCGCCAGCGTACCTACGCAGCGGCAATCCGGTCACTCATGCTCGACCCGGTGAGCGATGCGCCGCTTCATCGCGTTCAACCACTCCACAGCTCTCGAGCGAGCATCGTCGTGCTCAGATTCGAGCGCCGACTCCAGTTGATTGAATGCGAGTCGTACCGCGCCCAAGGGATCGCTCGCTTGGGCGTTTCCGCTGAGCACGTCGCCACCAACGATGCGCGCGCGCGTCGTCGCGGCAAAAGTCCCTGTTGCGTCATCGAAGTCCACACTCTGGACGTTCAGGTTCCACTCGAGCACGGCGGGATACACCTGCTCCATCCAACGTATCCTCCTCCGTGCGGCGAGTTCAATGGCGCCCGGAGACGGAACGTTCGTGAAGTGGAGTTGCAAAGGTTGGCGCAACATAAGTTCTCCAATCAACGGTGATTTCTGACAGGCGGCCCTGAACCGATCGTTCTCGGCCGGGCAGAGCGGCGTTCAGCCGTCGGCCGGACAGCGCCGCAGGGGGCGCCTGCTCGCCAGGCAGCGCTGGCGTAGCAAGCCGAAAGGCAGCAAGGAAAGCGGGGCCAGCCGGAACTGCTACTGCGGTCCCACGGCACGTCCTGCTGCGCTGCGCGTAGCCCCGCAGTGCGTGGTGCGGCCGAGCCGCAGGGACAGGGGCTTCACCCACCCGGAGAAAACGAGCTGGTTCAATTCCAGAAGTCATTGCCGGAGGGCAAGGGCGCTAGGCTGGATCGCGACTCGTCGACTCAGTTGGTCGGGTTCTTCGGATCCTGCTTTGGCTGCCGCGCCGCTTCAGCTCCCGCCTTCCGTCGCGCTTCGCGCGCAGCATCCCGCTCAGCCTTCGACGTACCCGCCTTTGCGGGTGTTCCTGGCTCATTCGCCATTCCGGGAACATCCTCCCTGGCGGCTTTCTTGGCTTCTTCAATGCAGCGCTTGCGCGTTGCCTCCTGCTCGGCTGGCGTACCTTGCGGCGGCTTTCTCATGCACTGCTCCCGGTACTCAGCTTCGCCAGTGGACTGGGCAAGCGCAGCTGCTGGGAGCAATGCCGCGACGACAAGTAACGTGGGAACATGGTGTTTCATTGGGATCTCCATTCATGACGGGTGGATGTTTGGAAAGCCATTCCAGGCTTCCAAGTCCCATGGTCCAGGAGCTGGGAGCTGTCCAGATGACGACGATCAACCGCGCGCAAATTCGTCGTCCCGGCGCAACCTTTCCCAATTGAGGGCGGCGAACCAAACTCTTCTGGCGTCGTTACTGCGCCTTGTCGTGATGCTTTGTACTGCCTGCGACGCAGCGCCTCGACAGGACCGCTTCGCTGAGTTTCATTAGCCTTTCATTACCCGCTCTAAACGGACCTGGAGGGTATGGCCAAGGAAACGCGGGCAAAAAAAAGCCCCTGCGAGAGGGGCTTGGAGGTTGTCAGGTGGCTAGCCACCCTGGTCATGCATTGAGTGCAGTGATTGTCATGGGGAACAATCTGCAACCTCCGGTGAGTTTGGGGGGCTACCGGGCAGAACCTGGGTTCCGCCCGGAGCGGCCGGGAATTACATCCCCATGCCGCCCATGCCACCCATGCCGCCCATGTCGGGCATGCCGCCGCCGGCAGGTGCGTCGTCCTTCGGAGCCTCGGCCACCATGGCTTCGGTCGTCAGCAGCAGCGATGCCACGGAAGCGGCGTTCTGCAGAGCGGTACGGGTCACCTTGGTGGGGTCCAGGATACCCATTTCGATCATGTCGCCGTAGGTGTCGTTGGCAGCGTTGAAGCCGTAGTTGCCCTTGCCGTTCAGCACGGCGTTCACCACCACCGATGGCTCGCCACCAGCGTTGTAGACGATCTCGCGCAGAGGCGCTTCGATGGCCTTCAGGATCAGCTTCACGCCGGCGTCCTGGTCAGCGTTGTCGCCCTTGATCTCGCCAGCCGCCTGGCGTGCGCGCAGCAGAGCCACGCCACCACCGGCCACGATGCCTTCTTCCACAGCAGCGCGGGTAGCGTGCAGGGCGTCTTCCACGCGGGCCTTCTTTTCCTTCATTTCGACTTCGGTCGCAGCGCCGACCTTGATCACTGCCACGCCGCCGGCCAGCTTGGCCACGCGCTCTTGCAGCTTTTCACGGTCGTAGTCGCTGGTCGCTTCTTCGATCTGGATGCGGATTTGCTTCACGCGGGCTTCGATGTCGGCAGCGGCACCAGCACCGTCGATGATGATGGTGTTTTCCTTGCCCACTTCGATGCGCTTGGCTTGGCCCAGGTCGGCCAGCGTGACCTTCTCCAGGGACAGGCCCACTTCTTCAGCGATGACCTTGCCGCCCGTCAGGATGGCGATGTCTTCCAGCATGGCCTTGCGGCGGTCGCCGAAGCCAGGAGCCTTCACAGCCACGACCTTCAGGATGCCGCGGATGGTGTTGACCACCAGCGTCGCCAGGGCTTC
>NZ_JALEGG010000092.1 GCF_022763525.1 Acidovorax sp. | reverse complement strand
GTCCATTGCCAAGGCCACTGGCCGTAAGTACGTGCGCATGGCCCTGGGGGGGATGCGCGACGAGGCGGAGATTCGCGGGCATCGTCGCACCTACATCGGTGCGCTGCCGGGCAAGGTGCTTCAAAGCCTCTCGAAGGTCGGTACGCGCAATCCGCTGTTCCTGCTCGATGAAATCGACAAGCTGGGCACGGACTTCCGCGGTGATCCCTCCAGTGCGTTGCTGGAGGTTCTGGACCCTGAGCAGAACCATACCTTTGGCGATCACTATGTCGAGGTGGATTTCGATCTCTCCGACGTGATGTTCGTGGCGACCTCGAACTCGATGAACATCCCGCCGGCACTGCTTGATCGCATGGAGGTCATTCGCCTGTCGGGTTACACCGAGGACGAGAAAACCAGCATTGCAATGAAGTACCTGCTACCCAAGCAGCTCAAGAACAATGGCGTGAAGGATGAGGAACTGCTCATCACCGAAGCGGCTGTGCGCGACATGGTTCGCTACTACACCCGCGAGGCTGGCGTACGCTCGCTCGAACGTGAGCTGTCCAAAATCTGCCGCAAGGTGGTCAAGGGTTTGCAACTCAAGAAGCTGGAGCCGCAGGTGGTTGTCACGGCAGACAACCTGCCCGACTTTCTCGGCGTGCGCAAGTACACCTATGGCAGAGCTGAGCAGCAGAACCAGGTTGGACAAGTGGTGGGCTTGGCGTGGACCGAGGTGGGCGGCGACCTGCTGACCATCGAGGCGGCCACCATGCCGGGCAAAGGGGTCATCACCCGCACCGGTTCACTGGGTGACGTCATGAAGGAATCGGTCGAAGCGGCCCGGACTGTGGTGCGCAGCCGCTCGCGCATGCTGGGGATCAAGGATGAAGTGTTCGAGAAGCGCGACATCCACATCCATGTGCCGGACGGTGCCACACCCAAGGATGGGCCAAGCGCCGGTGCGGCGATGACGACCGCGTTTGTGTCTGCCCTGACCGGTATCCCTGTGCGTGGCGACGTCGCGATGACGGGTGAGATCACACTGCGTGGCGAAGTGACGGCCATTGGGGGCCTCAAGGAGAAGTTGCTTGCGGCGCTGCGTGGTGGCATCAAGACGGTGCTGATCCCAGAAGAAAACGTGAAGGATCTGGCCGAGATTCCGGACAACGTGAAAAGCGGGCTCGAGATCGTGCCAGTCCGCTGGATCGACAAGGTGCTGGAAGTGGCTCTGGCAACAAAGCCTGTGCCCTTGACGGACGAGGAGGTGGCGGTGGTGGCTGCGCCTTCCGCAGACAAGGGGGTTGGCGCATCGGTTGCTGCAGATGGGTTGAAACATTGATCGAAATTTTTTGGAAGGCCCAAAAAATGCGCTACAATTCATCCCATCGCAGCAAACGTTGTACAATGTGAGGCTTCGATAAATGCGGGAATAGCTCAGTTGGTAGAGCGCAACCTTGCCAAGGTTGAGGTCGAGAGTTCGAGACTCTTTTCCCGCTCCAAATTCCACAAAAAGGGAAGCAGTTGCTTCCCTTTTTTGTCAAAGAGTGCGGATTTCTGGCGCGGTAGCAAAGCGGTTATGCCCCGGATTGCAAATCCGGTTAGTCCGGTTCGACTCCGGACCGCGCCTCCAGACACGGTCTGTATCTGATGCTTGAAGATCATGGATCTTCGTGATCAGTAGGATCGTAGAAGGATGGATGGGTTTGGAATGTTTTTTGGCTCTAAGCTGGCTGGGGTCAAAAAATGAGATATAATTTGAGGCTTGCTGATTAACACTGGCGGAAGCGTCAGATGTGGCAGGCAAATGCGGGAATAGCTCAGTTGGTAGAGCGCAACCTTGCCAAGGTTGAGGTCGAGAGTTCGAGACTCTTTTCCCGCTCCATATTTGTAAGGGAAGCTTCGGCTTCCCTTTTTTCTTGGTGCGCTGGGTCGCTGATCGGTTGATCAGTAGTCCTGTGGCCAGAGATGCGACAGGGCATTGCGTACATGCGCAGCCCGGGTTACGCTGCAACGCAGGTGTGCGCTCGGCAGCCGGCGCCCCGATGGTGAAATTGGTAGACACTGCGGACTTAAAATCCGCCGCTTTCCTGAAAAGGGGCGTGCCGGTTCGACCCCGGCTCGGGGCACCACTACGATTCAATCATGTCAAGTTACAACGCTCCCTTCGAAATCCACGTCCACGGACAAGTTCAGCTGCGCGCTGACGCGAGCTTTGATCAGCTCCAGGAGGCGCTCAAGCCTCTGTGGAAGTACGCGGGAGCCCGCTCGCTGGCCGACGGCGCGGCCAGCGCTTACGAAGAAGAGCCGGGCATCAAGTTCGACCCGCAGGAGCACCTGCTGCAGATGTGCTGGACGGTGCGGGGCGATGAGGATTTTCGCCAGTCGCTTGACGAAATGTGCATGAGTCTCAACGAACTCGCTGAGCAGGGGGCTGCCATTGAGGTCACGTTCTACGACACGGACTTCGACGAAGACGAGGAAGAGCAGGGGGCAGAGTCGCGTGATGACTTTGTCATGCTGTTCGTCGGGCCGACGCCGGCTGCCATCATGCAGGTGCAGCGTGATCTGCTGGTGCAGGACGTTGTGAACATGATGGAGCGTCACTTCGACGGTGCCGAGCTGGGTGGCGTGGTGGCCGAGATCGACAAGCTGTTCAGCCAGCGTTTTGATGCCCTGGTGAATTCGCTGGAAATCGGCAAGCCGCCGCGTGGTCCCGGTGGGGGATCCTCCGGCAGCGGACACGGTGGCAGCGGGGGCCGCCGCCCGCGCCATCTGCACTGACACTTCGCGGAGTCTATATCGTTCTTGCGGGAGCGGGGCGGCAGGCGTTGTGAGCGCTGGCCTTCAGCGGATCGACAAACCGAGCCGAACTGCCGCAGGCGTGCCGATGTTCGTGCGTACCTTCCTCCTGGCGGTCGCGTGTCCTCCGGTGTTCACCTCCGCTTGCGATCTCTGACATGGCGTCCGATCTCCCGTACCTGCGTTCTTATCCTGCGTTCTTGCAGGACCAAGCACGCGATCTCCTCTCGCAAGGCAGGCTGGGGGACGTGCTACAGCGCAAGTATCCTCAGGCCCACGCTGTGCGCAGCGACAAGGCGCTGTATGACTACGCACAGGAGTTGAAGGCGCGCTACCTGCGCAACGCGGGCACGGTCAACAAGGTGCTTTTCGACAACAAGATCCATGTGGTGCGCCATGCCCTGGGGCTGCACACGGCGGTCTCTCGCGTGCAGGGCAACCGCCTGGCGGCCAAGCACGAAATCCGCATTGCCGCGATGTTCAAACAGGCGCCCGATGAGTTTCTGCGCATGATCGTCGTCCACGAATTGGCCCACCTGCGCGAGAAGGACCACGGCAAAGCCTTCTACCAGTTGTGCACCCACATGGAACCGCAGTACCACCAGTACGAGTTCGACTTGCGGCTGTACCTCACGCATATGGAACACACGGGAAAGCGGCTATGGGGCGTGGAAATGTCCTGACAGAACTTTATCCAGATTTGCTATTTAATTGATAGCTGATTGCGCTTGAGGATTGGGCGCGATGGCCGGTTTTTTTGGGCTCAGGAAACCTGCACTGACCGGCAGCAGCTGGCGGGAAGGTCCAGCCACCGCTGAGCTGCAGCCTCCAGCATGGCCACCGGTCCGGTAGTCAGCAATTGAACTCGGCGTGCGGCATCCGGATGGGGGCAGGGCTCACCGGCTGCGGCATCCGCTGGGCGGTAAAGCAGGTCCGCCGCTTCCAGCAAGCGCTGCGTCTGGCGGGCCACGGGCTCGCCCGTCTCGATGAATTGCACCTCCGGCCCAACCAGGGCCCGCAACTCGTGGGCCACGAAAATGTAGTGCGTGCAGCCCAGCACCAGGGTATCGATCTGGCCCGGCTCGGTGCCAAAAGGACCCATGGCCTGCACATAGCGCGCGCACAAGGCGCCTGTTTCGGTGGTGTAGGCGGTGCTTCCAGGCGCAGGCGCTGGCAGCGCCTGCGCAACACTGCGCTCGATGGCGTGGGCCAGACCATCGCAGGGCTGCACGACAAACTCCGCCTGACCGGCGAGCGACGCCATCAGCTTGCCGAACTTGGCGCTGGTCAGCGTGCCCCGGGTGCCGATGACGCCGACGCGCCCGGTTTGGGTGGCGGCCAGGGCGGGCTTGATGGCAGGCTCCAGCCCCACCAGCGGCAGTTCTGGGTAGCTGCTACGCACCTCGTGGATGGCTGCTGCCGTGGCCGTGTTGCAGGCCACCACCAGTGCCTTGATGTGGTGTTGCTCGCACAGATACCGTGAGATGGCATGGGTGCGCGCGGCCACATAGGCATCGCCCCGCTCGCCATAGGGCGCATGGGCGCTGTCGGCAAGGTACACGAACCGCTCGTGCGGCATGGCGGCCAGCAGCGCGCGCAGAACGCTCAGACCACCGACGCCACTGTCAAAAACACCGATGGGAGTGGAGGCTTGCGGCATCGAGGAAACCTGGCGCGGGCTGCTGTGGAACAAAAGCTTGGATTGTAGGAAAGCCGCAGCGGTCGTGCAGGGCGCAGCCGCTGCCCATGAAAAAACCGCCCGAAGGCGGTTTGCGGAGCGTCGGTCAGCTGCGGGAGGCAGGGGCCCGGTTCAGGCCGCCGCGACCTCGATGCCCTTGAACTCACCCGAGGCGATGCGCTTTTGCCATTCGGCTGGGCCGGTGATGTGGGCGCTGGTGCCGCCGGCATCCACAGCCACGGTCACGGGCATGTCCACGACCTCGAATTCATAGATGGCTTCCATGCCCAGGTCGGCAAAACCCACAACCTTGGCCGTCTTGATGGCCTTCGAGACCAGGTAGGCGGCACCGCCCACGGCCATGAGATAGGCGCTCTTGTGGTTCTTGATGGACTCGATGGCCACCGGGCCGCGCTCGGCCTTGCCGATCATGGCGATCAGCCCGGTCTTCTCCAGCATCATGTCGGTGAACTTGTCCATGCGCGTGGCGGTGGTGGGGCCGGCGGGGCCCACGGCCTCGCCCTTCACAGGGTCCACCGGGCCCACGTAGTAGATGACGCGGTTGGTGAAGTCCACCGGCAGCTTCTCACCCTTGGCCAGCATGTCCTGGATGCGCTTGTGCGCGGCATCGCGGCCGGTGAGCATCTTGCCGTTGAGCAGCAGCGTGTCGCCGGGTTTCCAGCTGGCCACTTCTTCCTTGGTGAGCGTGTCGAGGTTGACCTTCTTGCTCTTGTTGTAGTCGGGCGCCCAGTCCACGTTGGGCCACAGGTCCAGGCTGGGGGGCGTGAGGTACACGGGACCCGAGCCGTCCAGCACGAAGTGCGCGTGGCGTGTGGCGGCGCAGTTGGGGATCATCGCGATGGGTTTGCTGGCCGCATGCGTGGGGTACATCTTGATCTTGACGTCCAGCACGGTGGTCAGGCCGCCCAGGCCCTGCGCACCGATGCCCAGGGCATTGACCTTTTCATAGAGTTCCAGGCGCAGTTCCTCGACCTTGTCGAGCTTGGCACCTGAGGCGGCCTTGGCCTGCAGCTCATACATGTCCAGGTCGTCCATCAGGCTTTCCTTGGCCATGAGCACCGCCTTCTCGGCCGTGCCGCCGATGCCGATGCCCAGCATGCCGGGCGGGCACCAGCCGGCGCCCATGGTGGGCACGGTCTTGAGCACCCAGTCCACCACGCTGTCGCTGGGGTTGAGCATGTACATCTTGGACTTGTTCTCCGAGCCGCCGCCCTTGGCCGCCACGGTGATGTCCACGGTATTGCCGGGCACGATCTCGGTGAAGATCACCGCAGGCGTATTGTCCTTGGTGTTCTTGCGGTCGAACTGGGGGTCGGCCACCACGCTGGCGCGCAGCGTGTTGTCTGGGTGGTTGTAGCCGCGGCGCACCCCTTCGTTGATGGCGTCATCCAGGCTGCCGGTGAAACCTTCCCAGCGCACGTCCATGCCCACCTTCAGGAAGACGTTGACGATACCGGTGTCCTGGCAGATGGGGCGCTGGCCGGTGGCGCTCATCTTGCTGTTGGTCAGGATCTGGGCGATCGCGTCCTTGGCTGCGGGGCTCTGCTCGCGCTCATAGGCTCGGGCAAGATGGGCGATGTAGTCGGTGGGGTGGTAGTAGCTGATGTACTGGAGCGCGGCTGCGATGGATTCGATCAGGTCGGCCTGGCGGATGGAGGTGGTCATGGCGGTTCGTGGGTGTCTTTGGCGGTGCGTTGCCGGATGCTCCGCCTGGGGCGCAGAGGTTCGCCACGGTGCGGGGGCATCCCGGTAAGCGGGCCGTATTTTGACAGAGGCGCCGTACAGCTCTCTTACGCAACCCCATGCTGGACACGCGCCCCGGCCTTTGGCGGCGCGTTGATGGGTGTCGCAGGTCAGCTTTTTGGCGCGCCGTCGTCCGGTGCGTCATCACCCTCCAAGTCCTCCGGGTCCTCTTCCTGGGGCATCCCATCGGCGCGTGGCAACCCGCTTGCGGGAGAACGCGCGGCGCCAGCACGCTGATCGGGAGCGGGACGTTCCGCGCCCGCATCGGCATCCATGTCCACGTCCAGGTCACCGGTAGTTGCATCGTCTGCGTCGGCGCCCAGCGCTTCGATGTGGTCAGGCAGGATGTCCTGTCCGTCGGAATGTTCGCTCAGGTCCGCACTGCTGCGCTCCCCTGTGCCAAATCGGTCCGTGTCGCTGTCGGGCTCGTCGCTGTAGGCACCCGCGCTGTCGCTGCCGGAGTCCGATGCGTCGCTGGGGCCGAGGCTGTCGATGCCCGTGGCGCTGTGCAGCGGAGGGAGGTTGTCAGAATCGATGCCGAGAAGACTGCTGGTGGCCATGGTGTGCTCCGGTCATTGAGGAAAGGCATGCCCGGCAGACGGCGTCGCCGCGGCAATGTCACGGTAGAGCCGATCTTGGCCGCCCAGGGGCCGCATCCCTGTCAGGGACGGCTGACATCGCTGTCAGTGAGGTTCGTTGTCAGCCATCTTTGCTCAGCGGTGCGCCGAAAGCGAGCGTTTGGGAATGCCCCGTTTGCTGTGGGGAGACACGCCCGCATCAGCACCAAGGCGCAGCTTGAGTCACACTGCGCGAAAAGAGCAGGGTCGGCAGGGATGAGCCCGTGCTTTCCGGTTAGCCGTGCGCTGCCGCCGATGCATCCATTCACCAGGAGTCTGATTTCATGAAGTTCCGCACAGAACGCGACACCTTTGGCTCCATTGAAGTCCCGGCCGACAAGCTGTGGGGCGCGCAGACGCAGCGATCGCTGCAGAACTTCGACATCTCGGGCGAGCAGCAGCCGCGCGAGATCATCAAGGCGCTGGCCCAGGTCAAGCGCGCCTCGGCCGTGGTCAACCAGGCCCTGGGCCTGCAGGACGCGAAGAAGACCGCGGCCATTGTGGCCGCCGCTGACGAAGTCATCGCCGGCAGGCACCCGGGTGAATTCCCGTTGGTGGTGTGGCAAACCGGCTCGGGCACGCAGACCAACATGAATGTCAACGAGGTGCTGGCCAACCGCGCGAGCGAATTGCTGGGTGGCGAGCGTGGCGAAGGCCGCCTGGTGCACCCCAACGACGACGTGAACCGCAGCCAGTCGAGCAACGATGTGTTCCCCACCGCCATGCACGTGGCGGCCGTGGAGGCGCTCTCGCACCGCCTGCTGCCCGCCATTGTCAAGTTGCGCGCCACGCTAGCGCAAAAGGCGAAAGACTTCGATGGCATCGTCAAGATCGGCCGCACCCACCTGCAGGACGCCACCCCGCTCACGCTGGGCCAGGAGTTCTCGGGCTATGTGGCGCAGCTGGACCATGGCGAGCGCCACGTGCGTGCCGCGCTGCCGCACTTGTATGAACTGGCCCTGGGCGGCACGGCCGTAGGTACGGGCCTGAACGCGCCCAAGGGCTATGCCGAACAGGCCGCGGCCGAACTGGGGCGCCTCACGGGCCTGCCCTTTGTCACCGCCCCCAACAAGTTCGAGGCCCTGGCGTCGGTGGATGCACTGGTGCATGCCCACGGTGCCTTGAAGACCCTGGCGGCCAGCCTGATGAAGATTGCCAACGACGTGCGCTGGCTGGCCAGCGGCCCGCGCAGCGGCATTGGCGAACTCAGCATCCCCGAGAACGAGCCTGGTTCGTCCATCATGCCCGGCAAGGTCAACCCCACCCAGAGCGAGGCCGTGACCATGCTGGCCGCGCAGGTGTTCGGCAACGACGTGGCCATCAACTTCGGCGGCGCCTCGGGCAACTTCGAGCTGAACGTGTTCCGCCCCATGGTGGCCCACAATTTCTTGCAGAGCGTGCGCCTGCTGGCCGATGGGATGGTCAGCTTCAACGACCACTGCGCCGTGGGCATCGAGCCCAACCGCGAGCGTATCACCGAGCTGGTGGACCGCTCGCTCATGCTGGTGACCGCGCTCAACACGCACATTGGCTACGACAAGGCCGCCTTCATCGCCAAGAAGGCCCACAAGGAAGGCACCAGCCTGCGCGAAGCCGCCGTTGCCTCGGGCCATGTCACGGGCGAACAATTTGACCAGTGGGTGGTGCCTGGGAACATGGTGGGGCGCTGAGTTTCTTGCGCAGGTGCCTGACGCGTAGAACGCTCCGGCCAAAATGGCCTCCAGCGCTTTTTCCATGGGTGCGAGGTGCTATTGTTTTGATAGTTTGACAAGAGTACAAGCCGGAGGGCCATGCGCCTTGCCGTCGCTCCAGCCCGCGCAGCCTCCGAGCGGTGCCATGCCCTTGTGCCGCTGTGCACGGCACGGTGCCTGATCACGTCTTGGCGGTTACCCGCCGCCTGAGCGGCTTGCCCAGAAACGCCAGCAGCCGACGCTCCGCCGCGCTCAGGCCCCTTGGTGATGCAGAGCCGCCAATGCGGTCCCACACCTCCTGCATGCCAGGGCCCGCGTCTGACGCCAGGCGCGAGCCCAGCTCCAGTACGGCCGGGTGCACGTATGACTTCTTGCACACGGCCGGTGTGTTGCCCAGCTGGCGCGCCACCTCGGCCAAGATGGCCTTGGCGCTGTAGCGCGTGTTTTTGTCGGCCGCAGCAGGGGCATCGGTCTGGGTGCATGCCAGCCGCGTCAGCTCCAGCGCCTGCGTGGTGCCGTGCCAAGTGCGGAAGTCCTTGGCGGTGAAGTGATCGCCCCCCGCATCCGCCGCGCCGTGCGTGATTTCGCGCAGGTAGTCGTTCACGTCGCCCGAGCCCACGGTGCGCGGGGTACCGTCTTCATCCTCGTACTGGAAGAGTTCCTGCCCCGGCAGTTGCTGGCAGCGCCGCACCACGCGGGCTACGCGCGGGTCGCTCAATTCCGCCTCTTGCCACACGCCGCTTTTGCCGCGAAAGCGCAGGCGAAGCTGGCTGCCCTTGAGCTTTGCGTGGCGCGTTCGCAGCGTGGTGAGGCCGTACGAGCGGTTGGTGGCGGCGTATTCCTCGTTGCCCACGCGCAGGTAGGTGGTGTCGAGCAGTCGCACCAGCGTGGCGAGTACCAGTGTGCGTTTCAGGGGCTGGCCGCTGCGGTGCGCCGCCAGGTCGCGCGCCACCCGGCTGCGGATCCGGGGCAGCGCCCGGCCAAACGCCAGCATGTGTTCGAACTTGCCCTCGTCGCGTTGCGCGCGCCACAGCGGATGGTAGCGGTACTGGCGACGCCCGCGTGCATCCAGCCCCGTGGCCTGCAAGTGACCGTGGGGCAGGGGGCAGATCCACACGTCGGTATACGCGGGCGGAATGGCCAGGCGCTGGATGCGTGCGATCTCGTCCTCGTCCTTGAGCCATTGCCCGTCTGGCAGGCGGTAGCGAAACGCCTTGGTGCCGCTGCGCACGCGGGTGAGGCCGGGCATGGCGGGTGTGACGTACACCAAGCCACCCGGCAGCTTCTGGGGGCGGGTGGTGGGCCGAGGATGTGCAGGTACGCGGGGCGACGGGGGCGGGGCGGGCATCGGGGCGAACAGGCGAAAGTGACCAAGGCGTGCCCCGATCACACCCTTGCCCGGGCGGTGGTGGTGTAGGTGTGCTGCGTGCGTTGGGGTGAGACGGGGGGCATATTGTCGGTGGCCCGTTTGCGTCGAGTTTGAATCGAAATCGGCTGTGGCGCTTATGAGTTAAGCGTTAAATGCTATGAAAAACGTAGCTAACGTACAGCCTGAGAAAGCTCACTCCGCACCCGTCGGGTCCAGCGCAAAACCGACGCCGTACACCGAGCGAATCCAGTCGCTGCCGTCTGCGTTGGCGGCCTTGAGCTTTTTGCGCAGGTTCTTGATATGGCTGTCGATGGCGCGTTCATTCACATCCAGCGTGTCGTCGTAGGCGTGGTCCAGAAGTTGCGCGCGAGAGAAGATGCGCCCAGGCTGATGGGCGAAGACCTGCAGCAGACGGAATTCGCGCCGAGTGAGGCCCAGCGGCGTGCCGTGCAGCGTGGCTTGCCATTGCGACTCGTCGAGCATCAGGGCCGCCACCTTGCCGTGGGCGGTCGATGGCTCCTGCGCGGCCGCCGCGCGGCGCAGCACGGCCTTGACGCGGGCCACCACCTCGCGCGGCGAAAACGGCTTGCAGATGTAGTCGTCCGCGCCCAGCTCCAGGCCGATGAGGCGGTCTACCTCTTCGACGCGGGCGGTCAGCATGATGATGGGGTGCTGGGTGTGGCGGCGCGCCTGGCGCAGGATTTCAAGCCCATCCAGGCCGGGCAGCATGATGTCCAGCAGCGTGAGGTCCCGCGGCGCAGCCCGCAAGCTGGCGAGCGCCCCGCGGCCCACGGCCAGGTGTTACACGGTGTAGCCCCCGTGGCGCAGGTAGTCCACCACCAAGGCGGCGATGTCGGGTTCGTCTTCGACGACCAGGATGCGGTGGC
>NZ_JALEGG010000091.1 GCF_022763525.1 Acidovorax sp. | reverse complement strand
GTGTGCGGCCAATAGCTCGGCTATTGGCAAACGCCGCAACGCCGCAGACCGCCCGCAAAGACCACTGCCCGAAGGGTTGGAGCGAAATCGGGTGATTGGACGCCCCGGCTGCTTGCATGGGCATGAGCCCATGCGGCGCATCCGAAGCCTCCACTCCTCCCGATTGCGCTCCAACGCGACCCCTGCGAGATCGTAAACAGGCTCTAAGAACTATCATCGCCCCATGCTGATCGAGACGCTGGACACGGCCCGCGACCTGGGGCGCCTGAAGGAAATCCTGGGCGTGATGGTGCGCCATGGGTTTGGCGACACCGTGCGCCGCCTGGGCCTGGCCGACCGGCTGGAGCGCGCAGGCCAGGCGTTGAACTGGACGCACGCGGCAGACCTGGCCCGTGTGGAGCCGCCCGTGCAGGTGCGCCTGGCGCTCGAAGAGCTGGGCCCGGCATTCGTGAAGTTCGGCCAGATCCTTGCGGGGCGGGCCGATCTGTTCGGCCCCGAATGGATTGCCGAGTTCGAGAAGCTGCACAGCCATGTGCCCGCGGTGCCGATCGATGCCCTGCGCCCGCAACTGCGCGAAGACCTGGGCGCCGAGCCGGAGGAGGTCTTTGCCTGGTTTGACGCCATGCCCCTGGCGGCCGCATCCATCGCGCAGGTGCACCGTGCGCGGCTGCACGACGGGCGCGAGGTCGTCGTCAAGATCCGCCGCCCAGGCATCGCCGATACCATCCAGGCCGACCTGCGCCTGCTGCAACGGCTGGCGGCGCTGGCCGAGGCCGAATTGCCCGCGCTCAAGCCCTATCGCCCGCAACAGCTGGTGCGCGAGTTTGCGCGTTCCCTGCGCCGCGAGCTGGATCTGGCGGGCGAGTGCCGCCAGGCCGAGCGCATTGCCGCCAACATGGCTGCCCTCCCGCACATCGTGATTCCGAAGGTGGACTGGGCCCACACGAGCGAACGCATCAACGTGCAGGATTTCGTGGAGGGCACGCCCGGCAGCGCCTTGGCGGCGCTCACGCCCGAGGCGGGGTTTGACCGGACCGTGCTGGCACAGCGGGGTGCGCAGGCCGTGCTCAAGATGATCGTGCAGGACGGTGTCTTCCATGCCGACCCCCACCCCGGCAACGTGTTCTACCTGCCGGGCAACCGCATCGCCTTCATCGACTTTGGCATGGTCGGCCGCCTGTCGCAGCGCCGACGCGACGAGCTGCTGCAGCTCCTGCTGGGGCTGGTGGAGCATCAGCCCCAGGCGGTGGCCGATGTGTTGCTGGACTGGACGGGCGACGGCCCGGGCGTGAACGTGGCGCAGCTCGAAACCGAGATCGAAGCCTTCGTGGACCAGTACCACGGCGTGCCGCTGGCGCAGCTCAGCCTCGGCCAGATGCTGGCGGATGTGACCTCCATCCTGCGCGAGCACCAGCTGGGCTTGCCCTCCGACCTGGCGCTGCTGATCAAGGCGTTCATTTCGCTGGAGGGCATGGGTCGCAACCTGGATCCGGATTTCCACATGGCCAGCGAAGCCCTGCCGCTGCTCAAGGAGGTGGTGCGAGGTCGCTACGAGCCCCGTGCGCTGGCCGGACGCGCCTGGAGCACCCTGCGCCGCGCCTTGGCCACGGTGGAGCAATTGCCCGACGACGTGGGCCGGCTGCTGCGCAACGCGCGGCGTGGGCGCTTGCAGGTGGGCATCGAACTGGCGCACCTCAAGCGCGTGGGCGACCAGATCGACCGCTCGGCCAACCGCCTGGCCATGGCGCTGGTGATTGCGGCACTGATCATCGGCTCGTCCATCGTGATGACGGTGAAGGGCGGGCCCACACTGTTCGGGCTGCCCGCGTTTGGGTTCCTGGGGTTCTTTGGGGCCGTGGTGTGCGGCCTGTGGCTGGTGCGGGCCATCTGGCGCAGTTCGCACCACCGGGATGACGACTGAGAACCTGTTCTGACACCAGCCCGCTACCGGCTTACCGACCTACCCTAGAAACTGGCACACCCCATTCCAGCGCGCCCGTGGAACCGGCTTTTCCTGGCCACCGGAGGCGCCCCCTTGCGGGGATGACGCGAAGCGGCTCAGCAGAGACTACCGTCCAGCATTCGGGAAGAACAACTGCTCCCCGCCCATCTTGTAGTCCGCAATCGCCTGCTGGCCCGCAGGCGACACGATCCAGTCCACGAACTTCTGCGCATCCTGCGCCTTCACGTGCGGGTGCTTGGCAGGGTTCACCACCATCACGCCGTACTGGTTGAAAAGCCGGGTGTCGCCTTCGACCAGCACAGCCAGATCGGCGCGGTTCCTGAAGTTGAGCCAGGTGCCTCGGTCGGCCAGCACATAGGCGCCGCTCGATGCGGCAATGTTGAGCGCCGGCCCCA
Source organism: Acidovorax sp. (assembly GCF_022763525.1). Lineage (GTDB taxonomy): Bacteria > Pseudomonadota > Gammaproteobacteria > Burkholderiales > Burkholderiaceae_C > Acidovorax. The sequence continues at coordinate 1,791 of NZ_JALEGG010000091.1, read as the reverse complement.
TGCCGCAGCCGCACTCCTTGTAGCCGCGTCCCTTGGCGGGGTCGGCGCCTGCAAGCTTCCAGTAGCGCAGCTCGGCCGCGTGCGTGCCGCTCTTGTCGCCCCGCGAGATGAAGTTGCCGTGCGCAGCGGCCAGCTTCTGCAGGGCTTGCACGATGTCCTTGCCCTGGGTGCCCACCGGGTCGCTCCTGGGGCCGATGAGGATGAAGTCGTTGTACATCACGGGGTAGCGCTTCACGCCCCAGCCATCGGCCACAAACTTTTCCTCGGCCCCCTGGTCGTGCACAAACAGCACATCGGCATCGCCCCGCCGTGCCATGTCCAGCGCCTGCCCGGTGCCTAGCGCCACCACCTTCACATCCAGCCCGCTGGCCTTCTTGAACGCAGGCATCAGGTGGCCAAACAGCCCGGACTGCTCGGTGGATGTGGTGGATGCCATGGTGATGCTCTGCGCCAGCACCTGGCAAGATGCTATCAATAATATAGCTATCAGCGCTTGTTGTACAAGCGCTGGGGCACAAAAAGACTTGAAACCCGTCATGCCAGTTCTCCTTTGACAAACAGCCGCGCGGCCTCGGGCAGGGGACCGTTGAAGAAATCGTGCACGGGCAGGTCGGCCACCAGGCGGCCGTGCTCCAGGTAGATCACGCGGCTGGCCAGGCGCTTGACCTGGCCCAGGTTGTGGCTGCTGAACACCATGGTCACGGGATGCGCCGGCCCCGCCGCGCCATGGCTGGCGGCAAAGTCGGCCATCAGGGCCTCGACCTCGCGCTTGGCGTGGGGGTCGAGGCTGGCGGTGGGTTCGTCCAGCAGCAGCACGTCTGGTCGCAGCGCCCAAGCACGTGCCAGCGCCACACGCTGCTGCTGCCCGCCCGAAAGCGTGCGGGCGTTCTGCGCGGCGATGCCCTGCAGCCCCACGCGCTGCAGCGCCGCGAGGGCCTGGGGTCGCGCATCGCGCCAGCGCACCCCGCGCAGCCACAGGGCCAGCGCCACGTTGTTCTGTGCGCTGGTGCGCAGCATGTGCGGGCGCTGGAAGAGCATGGCCTGGCGCAGGCGCGCGTTGCATTGAAAGCCCCCGCCGCTGGCATCGGCCAGGCCGCCCAGCACGCGCAGCAGCGTGCTCTTTCCGCTGCCATTGGCGCCCACCAGCGCCACGCGCTCGCCCGGCACGATGCAAAGCGTGACCTGGTCCAGCGCCTGCACGCGGCCATAGCGCACGGTCACCTGGCGCAAATCGACCCAGGGGTCGGCGGAAGGGCTGCTCATGCCGTCACCCCCACGGGTGTGCTGGAGGCCGATCCATCGACCCGCTCGCGCCAGCGGCGCAGCAGCGCAATCAGCACATTGAGCGCCAGCACCACGGCCAGCAAGACCATGCCCAGCGCCAGCGCCAGCGGCAGGTCGCCCTTGCTGGTTTCAAGGGCAATGGCGGTGGTCATCACCCGGGTGAAGCCATCGATGTTGCCGCCCACGATCATCACGGCACCCACCTCGGAGATGGCGCGGCCAAACGACGCGAGCAGCACCGTGAGCAGCGCGTAGCGCTCGTCCCAGGCCAGCAGCAGGCTGCGCAGCAGCGGACCCGCGCCCAGGGAACGCAGCTGCTCGCCATGCGCACGTTCGGCATCTTCCACCGTCTGGCGGGTGAGCGCAGTGACCACCGGCAGCACCAGGATGGCCTGCGCCAGCACCATGGCCTTGAAGCTGAAAAGCCAACCCAGAGACCCCAGCGGCCCGCTGCGCGAGAGCACCAGGTACACCACCAGCCCCACCACCACCGAGGGCACCGCCAGC
>NZ_JALEGG010000009.1 GCF_022763525.1 Acidovorax sp. | reverse complement strand
TGGCACCTGCTGCAGGCCTAAAGCGTTGCGCAGCAGGCTGAGCACCACAATGATCTTGGTGAAGGAAGTGACCATGACGCCCACAAACGGCGCCAGGGAGACAACGATCACGGTGACCAGTGCCGAGGAAGGGGTAAATTGATTCAGGTCCATGGTGTCTGCGAATAGGCTGCGCCGCACGCGCGCCCGGTGGGTGGTTCAGCGGAAAACAAGGCGGCTTCAGGCCCAAAGGCTGGTGTGGCACCGAGGGCGCTGCGGATTCGAAGGGCGTAGCCACCGGCCAGGGGGACCAGATCACCGTGGGCGCGCAACGCACCACCCTGCTGCAAGTGCAGCTCCCCCGGCAGCATGGGTGGTAGCCGAAGGCGAACCGGTGCTGTCGATGCGGGAGGTGCGGCTGGTACCGAGAGCACCGCAGGGCGAGCCTGCCAGCACAGCCATTGCTCCAGCCCCATGGCGGGCATGCCGTGCCAGACGATCTCGGCATCGGCATCCGTGTTGGCATGGGTGTCTGTGGCAGGCGGCTCTGTGGCCGTGGGCAGCGGCGCGTGCAGGTCCAGCCCCAGGGGCTCGGCCATGGGCGGGGCACCAGTGCGAACATCGGGGCTGCGTACCAGCCCCCCCGCGCGCACCGGAAGGTGGCCGCCGATGGGCCGCACGGTGACGGGCCATTCGCACCCCAGAGAGGGCGTGAGCCAGACCAGGGAGCCTTCAGCGAGTTCCGCGACTGCGGCGGCAGGCACTGCATCCAGGCACAGTTCCGTGTGCACGCTGGGCCAGGCGACATGCGGGGACTGCAGCCAGTCGGCTGGCGGACCCGACAGTGCCGTCCAAGGCAGGCGCAGGCGCGTGCCCACAGGGGCCAGTGCAGCGGTCTGCACCACCGCTTCGCACGTGCCGGATTCCAGGGCGACTGCTGGCGCGGCTTCACCGGGCTGCAACAGCCATGGGTGGCGCAGCCATTGCTCGACAGCACTGATGAGCGGTTCTGCCTTGGCCAGCTGCAGCATCAGGCGCGGTCCGGTCCACTCCGCTGCGGTGTCCCCAGAGGTGCGCGCAGGCGGGGTGGCATCCCGACCAGTGGTGCCTGAGGAGGCTGTTGGTGCATCCGGGTTTAGGGCTGGGGGCTGAGGTTCACACAGGCAAGGGTCTGGCTCTGGCAGCAGCGGCAGCCAGAGTTCGGCCCAGTGCGCGCCCACCGGGCCACAAAAAACGAGCCACGCCGGCGCGGGCACTGGTGGGGCGTGCGGGGCAGGTGTCGCCACTGCGGCTGGGTTGGCGGTATCAGGCCACGATGTCATCGTCAAATCCGAGGTCGTCCATGCGACCGTGGCTGTGTTCGCGCAGGCGGTCGCGCAGTCGCTCCAGGTGCGGGGTCAGTTGCTGGCGGGTGGTGGCATTGGTGCCCATGCGCAGCTGCCACTGGCCGTTGCCGCTTTGGGCTAAGCGCAGGGCCAGGGTGGCGGCCTCGGCACCGCCCAGCGGCACTTGCAAGCGCAACGGGGTACCCACCCCGGGCGCGGCCGCATGTGGGGCCGCCATGGGCAGAGAATCTGGCAGGAGGCCAGTGGGTTGGGCGGGTGCGGTGAGGGCTGCACTGCCCCCCATAAGGGTACTGCTCTCCCCTGCCGACCCGGTGTGCCCGGTCAGTGGCGGCAACTGCCCCCAAAGGCCTGGGGGCGGAGCCTCGGTGTGAGAGAGGTCGTTGGGTTCGGGGTCGTCCTGGTCCTTGAGCCGACTGTCACTGCGTTCGCCGGCCCGCCGGATGGCGGCATCAAAGTCCCGCCGCGCCTGCGGGGGCACCCAGCCGCCGGCCTGTGAGGCCCGGGCGGTAGTGTCGGAGGTATGGGTTTTTCGTTCAGGGGTCGATGGACGGATGTCACTCACGGGGCATTCCTCAGGGGGCTGACCGCAGCGGGGGGTCTTCCCGCTCCAGCGTGGTTTCACGTTCGCGCCGCAGGCTTTGGCGGGCATCATCGCGTAGCGTGGAGCTGGCCTGGTGCTGGGCCACGGCCTGGAGCCACGCGGTGCGGGCTGAGGCGGCGCGGGTGCGTGCGTTGATCAGCTCTTCTTCCTCATCGATCAATGCGTATTCAGCGCGTTCGAGCTGGTCGTCCAGCACATCCTGTGCGGCACTGGCGTAGCCGGCCACCACCCCCATGCGGGCGGCGTAGGGGCCAATCAAGCTGTGCTGCAGCTCCAGCCTGCGGGCCTGCAGCTGGCGAATTTGGGCTTCGCGGTCGCGCACCACCTGCTGGGCAGCTTGCAACTCGCGCTCGGCCTGCTGGCTGGCTTGCAAGGCTTTGCGTTCGCGCAACGCACGCAGTCGCTGCAGCTGACTGGCAGCGGCCAGTTGCTGGGCCATGGCGGAGGCGGTCATGGGTGAGCCCCCCAAGGGGTATGCAGGCTGGTCACAGTCACCGCTGGAACTGCTGCAGCGCAGCAAGGGTTTGTTCGAAGGGTGTCCCCTCGTCGGGCCGCTGTCGCAACAGTGCCTGCAACGCAGATTGGGCGGCGATGGCGTCGTCGGCCAGGGCGTCGCTGCCTGGCGCGTATTCACCAACCTGAAGCAGGAAGCGGATTTCGTCGTGTTTGGCCATCAGGGCGCGCACGCGCAGGGCTGCGTCTTGGTGGGCGCGATCGGTGACGCGGTTGAACACGCGGCTGGCGCTGGCCAGTACGTCAATGGCTGGGTAGTGCCCCGCTTGCCCCAGCTGGCGCGAAAGCACGATGTGACCGTCCAGGATGGAGCGGGTCTCCTCGGCCACAGGATCGGAGCCGTCTTCATCTTCAGCCAGAACCGTGTAAAAAGCGGTGATGGAGCCGGACGCATCGTTACCGGCCCGCTCGAACAGGCGCGGCAGCTCTGCAAACACACTGGGGGGGAAACCCCGGCGCACGGCCGGCTCCCCCACCGACAGGCCGATCTCGCGCAACGCACGGGCATATCGGGTCACGGAGTCCATCATCAGCAGGACCCGCCGCCCTTGCGCGCGGAAGTGTTCGGCAATGGCGGTGGCGGTCTGGGCGGCACGCAGCCGCTCCATGGCGGGCCGGTCGGAGGTGGAGACAACGATCACCGAGCGGGCAAGGCCCTGGGGGCCAAGGCTGTCCTCCAGAAACTCGCTGACCTCACGCCCACGTTCGCCAATCAGGGCAATGACATTGACATCGCTGTGTGCGAGCTTGGCAAGCATGCCCAGCAAGGTGGACTTGCCACCCCCGGCCATGGCGAACACGCCCAGTCGCTGACCTTCACCGATGGTGAGCAATCCGTCGAGCGCACGCACCCCGGTGATGAATGGGGTATCAATGGGCCGCCGGGTCAGCGGGTTGGGTGGCTCGGCGTGGAAGGCGCGGAGCGGCAGGTGGGCCGGGAGGGCGTGACCATCCAGGGGTGTGCCGAAGGCATCGAGCACGCGGCCCAGCAGGGCTTCGCCCACGGGAATGAGTTCTCCGCTATCCAAAGGCTCCACCTCGGCACCCATCGAGACGCCGTGCAGGTGCCCCAGTGGCACAAGAATGGCGTCATGCTCGCGAAGCCCGACGACTTCTGCGCGCAGCACGTTGCCATGCGGTTGCGCGGGGTCACGAATCAGGCATTGCTGGCCGATGACGGCACGCAATCCACTCACGCGCAATGTGGTGCCAAAGGCTTGCACAACCCGCCCCCGGGCAGCCACCGGCTGCATGGAGCGCAATGAGGCCAGGATGGCAGGATCGAGCAGAGGGCGGGGGGAAGCGTCGGCGTGCATGTCGCAAATCGGTGGCGCGCTCAGGCGGCCCTGGCTTCGGGGGCCGCCATCTGGCGCTGGGAGGTTTCAATCCGCTGCGCAGCACTTGCCAGGACGGTGTCGAGCCCGGCCAGCAACGCACCAGCCTGGGACTCCACCACACAGTCCAGCCCGTGGAGTTCTGTGTCGGCCAGACATTGCACGGGCATGGGCAATTCGCGCGTGGCGAGTTGTGCGCGCACGGGCTCGACCAGCTCTGCGGGCAGGCGCAGGCGCACGGGCTGAGGAGGTACCACATGCTCGAAAGCCTGCAGCGCCAGTGCGGTTAACACTTGATCGGGCGCCAATGCCGAAGCCATGCAGCGCACCATGGCAGTGGCCAGCGTGACGAGGGCGCTGCGCAGTTCTTCGCGCTGGTGCTGGTGCTGGTGCGCCAGCGATTGCAGCGCTGCTGCAATCTGTCCCGCCGCTTCCTGGCGGGCCTGTGCCAGCCCAGCGGCATAGCCGTCGCGGTGGCCTTGCTCGCAGGCCGCCTGTTGCGCCTGCGCAGCCGCGTCACGGGCGCTGCTGGTAAGCGTTTGCAGCGCAGCGGCCAGGTCCAGCGCGGTCTCCAGCGCCTGAACGTGCTGCGCCGGCACAGTACGTTCCGTGGTGGCCAGGGTCAGGGTGGCGTCTTGGTGCAGGGTGAGCAGGTAACTCATGACGGTGTGGGCAACGGGGTTACGGGCTCGGTCTGCGGGGTAACACTGGCGGGTGCTGCCAGCGCTGGTGCTGCCGCATGTGTCTGCTGCAGCGCAGCCTGGGCCCAGGCCGGGTGAGAGCCCACTGTGGGGAGCAAAGCCAGCGAGGCGCTCCAGCCAAGGTGGTGGGCTAGGCGCGCCTGGAGTTCGTGCACGCAACCCCACAGCAGCATCGCCTGGCCCCAGGCACGAACGTACGACACGATCGTGTGGGCAGGCGGCAGCAGGGGCCGAGGTGCCCGCGCCAACAATTCCGGCGCGTCCGGAGCGTTAAGGGCAGCACGGAAAGGCCCAACCCCGACGCTGCGCGACAGGGGTGCGAGTTGCCGTCCGTCGATGCAGGCACGCAGCGACGCCTTGAGCCAGTAGATGCCAGACAAGGCGCTGAGTGCGTCGCGGGCCGGCGCGGGATCGGCCACCCACAGAGGACACAGCATGAGCTGCTGCCAGCTCAATGGCTCGGCCTGCAACTGCCGCGCAAGCGCTGCCCGCGCGCGCCGCTGCGTGGCCACATGGGTCAACGCCGAGTCTTCACCCAGGTCCACGGGCTGCATCTCAGGACTCGCTGCCGACACGGGGCTGCGCGGGGGATTCGACCGCAACGGCGGCGCCCCGGCGCAGCGGTGCCACTGCGGCGCCGACCATGGAGGCCAGCCCGGTCTCGGCGAAGGCTGCTGCGGCCGCAGGGCGGCGCTGCCACCAGGCCATGGCCGCCACGACGGCCGCCATGAGGCTAAGCAGCCCCGCCACCAGCATGACCACGCCGCCATACTGCGCCCACAAACCGCCCAGAAATGACGGCGGGGCCGCCGGTGGAATAGGTTCGGCAGGGAACATGGCAACGGTGACGTTGTCGTAGGGCAGCCCCTCCATGGCGTTGACCACAAGGGCTTTGATCTTGCCCGTCTGCTGGCTCAGGTCGACCCCGGGGCGGTGCTTGATGAACACCGAGGCCGTCGAGTGCTGGGGCTTGTCGGACAGGGGATTTTTCTCGGGCACGGAGACATGCACCCGTGCCTGCACCACACCGTCAATGCTGGAAAGCGTGGCCGAGAGCTCTTGCGACAGGGCATGGGTGAAGCGGGCCCGCTCTTCGAGTGCCGATGACACGAAGCCCTCTTTCTTGAATACCTGGCCCAGGGTGTCGAAGGAGTCCCGTGGGAACCCTCCGGCGTGCAAGATCTCTACAGCGCGAGAAAAGTCGTCAGGCCGGGTGCTGACGACGAAGGCCTTGCCGTCGCGCGAGGCCGCTTTTTCTGCATGCAGGCCCGCATTGCGCAACACGGCCACCATCTCGTTGGCCTGGCGCTCGGTCAACTGGCCGTACAACTCCTGCTGGGAGCATGCGGCCAGAAGTGCCAGCGTGACCGTGACGAGGACACACGCGGGCCAAGAGGGTGTCCTGGCCTTGCGGGCGTTGGCCCCGGGAATGGGGCAGGTGCGCAGATGCGTTCTGGCAGAAAGTAGCGGTCTCATGCGATATAGCGGTCAAGGCGGGCGGTCAGGCCTGCTGGCGGAACAGTTGTTGCAGCCCGTCAGAGGTGCGGTTGGCGATATTGGCGGTGAGCTGGCTGTGGAACAGGAACTCGTGCGCCCGAACGGTCAACATGACCATCTCACCCGGTGTCATGTCGTTGCCCGCAGCCATGGCCGCCTGCGCATGTTCCTCCAGCGAAGCGGCCTCGGCGTTGATATGTTCAAGCGGTTTGAAGAGGGCTTGCATGCCCTCACCCGATGCCTGCACAGGCTGGGCCTGCAGCGTGCTGCCTGCTCCAGCTTCTGCTCGCGCCATGGCTTCATGGAAGCCAGACATGTCGGTCAGGGAGATGCCGTAGCCGGCCTGGACGGGGCCCTGCCCCGCGGGGGCGCCGGCAAGGTCTGCGCCCGAAAACGTCAGCCCCATGGTGGTGGTGGAGTTCATGGAGTCAACGCCACATCACTGTTTGCGAGCCATGGTTTCCAGCGCGGTCCCGACCGACTGCAGGGAAGTGTGCGCGCTGTTGGACATGAAACCCATCTGCTGGGCCAGCATGGTCATGTGTGTGATGTGGGCAGGCTTGTCGTTACCATCGGCCAGGGCATCCCCTGCTGCCTCGATTTCGCTGGCTTTGGCATCCAGTGTTTTGCCCCAGGCATCGGCCATGACCTCGTACCAACTGGCGCCTTTGCCGCCACGGCTTTGGGAGCTGCTCAGTCCGGTGGTGGCCATCATGGCCAGCGGGTTGATGGAATTGCTCATGCTCTGACTCCTTTTGCAGGTGGTGCTGGTGGTGATCGCCAGCGGGGTGGTTGATTGCGGGGCCGGTCCGTGGACCGGTGTGGCGCAGCGCCGGTTCAGATTTTTGAAAGAGACTGGTGCGGTTGCTACGCACAGGCTGAGCGGATGGCTATGCGGGGGCCTTAGAACGAAAGTACGCTGGCCACGCCCTCGCGCTCCATTTGCACCTTGTCGGGCAGGATGGCCACGATGCGGTGTCCGCTTGGCAGCATGGCCCCCTCGAAGTAGCGGGTTCCATCCGCAGTGACGAGGTAGGCGGGTTCTCCGGGCACGATGGCCGCCACGCGCTTGCCTGGGTCGTGGATAGCCGATGCAGCTGGGGGCGGCGCAGGGGGGGCCTCGTTGACGGCGACCAGCTGCTGCAAGCCCGGCACATCACGGCGGGCCAGGGCTTGCACATGCTCAAGCTGCCGCACATCGGACACGGCGGTCTGCACGCGCACCACGCCTGCACCCGTGGCCTGCACCTGGGCAGCAATGCCGTTCAGGCGATACACCTCCGCCACGCTGGCAGCAACCTGCTCGTTGACCCACACCGAGAGCCGGGCGGGCGAACGGTCTGCAAGCGCTTTCTCCAGCCGCGTTCTTTCTGCCTGGGATTCAAGGTGCCCAGTCACGAACAACTGCCCGTTGCGCGACTCGACATTGAGTGCAGCCATGCCCATGTGAGAGAGTGTCTGGCGGATGTTCACAGCCTGCTCTTGCGGGCTCAGGGTGGAAGGCCCCATGGCCCAGGCCAGAGTGAGGGTGCACACCGATACACCAATGAGTGCGGTGCCACCCAGCAGCAAACGCGAGCGCCAGCGCTGCAACGGATTGGCCGGGGCCGCAGCGACAGACTCCGGAACGGACTGCGCCGCAGCACCTGAGGCATGCGACGCCCCATGACCAGTGCCTGTGTGAGGACTGGCGTCGCGCGAACCCTGTGAAGCCGACTCCGACTCCACGGGTGCGGCCGATGCGGTACGCTCCCCTTGTGGCGCACTGGCGAACAAAGGAGCCCATTGCGACGCGCCAAGCCGCCCAACGGCAAGCCTGACCCCCCCGACAGTGAAGGGTTCGTACAAACCCAGCTCCGCGCGCGAACCTGACTCCAGCGCTGTTTCGGCCACCGCACCACCGCCCTGCCCTACCTGCAGCAGTAGCGTGCCTGTGGGCGAAAACGACAGCATGGCCATGCCCTCAGCCTGCTGAAGCACCACTTCATTGGTCCAGTCCTGGCCGATACGCAGCGTCTGGCCAGGCTGGATGACAGAAGACGCGCCGCGCTGCTCACCGCTGAGCACGCGAAGCTCGTACAAAGTTTCTGTAGTCATTCGACGGTACTCCTCGGCCCCACCAAGCAGGCCTGTTCACTGCTTGCTTTCACGGTGCTTGCTCACCCAAGCCCTGAGCAATTGCAGGTCCGGACTTAACAACCGTGGAGCTGCGGGTAGGCGTTACAGGCTCTTCGAGCGCGGGCATGGGTGGCGCTGCCACCGCTCCGCCGGGGCGCAGCGGGCCAGTCGGCACTGAGGCAGTCGTTGCACGACGGGCAGGGATGAGGCGTGGTGAGATGAGGAAGAGACGTTCAACCCGTTCTTGCTGGTCGTTGTGCGAGCGGAACAGAGCGCCGGCCACGGGAATATCCCCCAGGAACGGAACTTTGGAAACACCCTCTCCGCTGGACTCCTTGACCATGCCGCCGATCAGCAGACTCTCGCCAGCGCCAATCAGGGCCTGGGTATTGATGGAAGAGCGCTCGACAATCGGTATGGAGTCGACCTGACTGGCTCCGTTGATACCGCCGTCTTCAATCTGCACGAGCAGCTTGATGCGCACATCAGAGCCTTCCTGGAATACATGGGGCGTCACGCGCAGGGATGTGCCTGCCGATACCTTGTAGAGGTCGACCTGCTCTCGCCCCGCGACCCGCACGTAGAAGCTCTTGTTGATGTCAAAGAGCGCCTCGACGTTAGACAGTGTCATGACCTGAGGGCTGGAGACAACGCGGGCCACGCCCTTGTTCTGCAATGCGTTGATCCGGGCCACAAAGTTGTTGCGCCCGCCCAGCACCAGAGACATGAAGCCGCCCTCGCCCGCCGGCGTAATGCTCTGGACGGGCGTGCTGCCCAACAGGCTGGTATCGCTGCTGGTTCCGTTGCCAAACAGGAAGGAATAGCGGTCTCCACTCAAACGCCAGTTGATGCCCAACTCTCGCAGCTTGTCGGTGCTCAGATCGATGATGGTGGCTTCGATCTCCAGGGCCTGCGGCTCAATGTCCAGCGACTTGATGAGCTCGTCGTAGTAAGGCAGGCGCTCTGGCAAATCGCGCACAATCACGGCATTGAGACGGGTGTCGGCCTCGACGCGGGCCTGGTTGGCCGCGGAGCTGGAGCCCAGCCCCTCCAGCAACGAGGCATCCACACTGGCCACCTGCACCCCGCCGGGCCGGCCGCTCCATGCCTGCTGCACGATCTCGGCGGAAGCCAGCATGGGGTTGGCTCCGGCAGCGCCCAGCGTGCCTTGTCGCGCCAGCCCCTGCCCACGCAGGCCCGGCTCGGAAGCCCCTCGGTACTGTGTAAGTGCCGGGGATGCATTACCCCGCTGTGCGGTCAACAGCGAACGCAGAATGCTCGCCACGCCGGGAATGACGGTGACGGTGCCGCCGTACTGCGCACTGACGTCCTGGGCCCAGGCGTACTTCAGGTAGTACACCTTGAAGCCAACAGGCGCGAGGGTGGTGGATTGGCTCTGCTGACCCGAGGCCAGCTCACCCACAAGCTCGACGAACCGGCGGTTGCCGCTGGCAATGAGCCCTCCACTCTGGCTCACACGCAGCGTGTTGCGCGGGTCGAGAATCTGCATATCGCGCGCAGTATTAATGACTTGCCGGGCGTCGCCCTGGCGCATGGCAAAAGTACGTGTGGTGACTTCAGCGGGGGTGTACACATGCACGACCGCACCGTCGTAATAAGCCATGAGCCCGAACGAACGCTGGATGCTGGAGAAGACTTTCTCAGCCGTTCCCCGGAACACGCCGTTGACGGCCCCTTTGACGCCAGAGCTCACCGAGACCGGGACGTCCATGGTGCCGAAGAAGTCTTGCAAGAATGCCGCAATAGGCTGTTCCCGAACGGTCATGTCGACTTGCCTGTCCTCGAAAGGAATCGGCGATGCCTGCACCGCCGTGACACACAACGCCCATCCCAATGCACAGCCCGCCGCCCATACGCGCCAAGCACCAGTCCGCCGGCTTGCCGACACCGGGCTGCAACGCCCTGTCGCATCTACTCCCATTTCCACTCCCTTTTTGGCATTCATTGTTGTTTCAATCCATATTTCTATTGGCAAGGCCCTTGTGTAGGCAGCCCTGCCTGACCACAGCCGGCAACCGCCGGCTCTCTTATGACGGTGCTCCCTGCAGCAGGGGTGCATCGTCTTTCCCGACATGGGCCAAAACGCCCAGGTGCAAAGTCGGGACCAACTCGTGGTAACTGAGTACCGGGGTGTCGAAGCACTCGGTCTCAATCAACTTGCGCACGTGACGGCGAATGTCCACAGCAGTCACGATGGCCGCAGGGCGGTGATGCGCAATGGCCTGCGTGAATTTCTGAATGAGCTGCGTGGTTTGCCCGGGATCTAGCGCCAGTTGCTGAACACCACCATTGACACGCACCGAGGAGCGCAGCAGCTCTTCGACCGACGGATCAATGAGCAGCGCACCCAAGCGGCCTAAGGGTGCGTAGCGGTAGCACAACTGGCGCTTGAGTCCGATCCGGACAAGCTCCGTCAAGGCGAACACGTCTTTCTCGCGCTGGGCAGCGTCGGAGAGGGTCTCCAGGATGTCGCGGAGATTGCGAATGGCCACTTCTTCCTCGACCAGGCGACGCAGGATTTCGGCGACGCGTGCCAGTGGCAGCGCACGGAGGGTTTCCTTGACCACATCGGGCAGGTCCGCACTGGCGCGGGTCAGCAGGAGGTTGGTTTCCTGCGTGCCCAGGAACAGCGCGGCGTTGCGACGGAGCGCCTCCCTCACTGCCGTTGGCAGTGCTGCAGCCACACCTTCATTCACCATGTCGCCCTGTACCACCGGCACCTCGTGCACCATCAGGCGCCAAGTCGGCGCGGTTGCAGCCGACTCCAGGGCCAAGGCACTGGACCCCGGCACCGCTGGCGGCGGCGTCGGTGCAGGTGGCGCTGGCACCATGTGCACATCGATGCGCGGCAAGCGCAGTCCCAGGTGCAGTTGGAAGTGATCGAGCACGCCCTCCAGACCGTGCAGAAGGTCACGACTGTCATCGCCGCGCAAGTGTCCGGCAGGCAACTCCAGCAGCAGGGGCACGTTGGGGCGCGCAGGAATGGCGTCGGTGAACATCAGCTCGGGGGCGTACGCGGGCTTGCGGCGCACGGCCACCAGCTTCGGCCCGATCCAGCGTTCCCAGCGCTCCCGCCATGCGGGCGTCAATAGGGCCCCTGCCCCAAAAAACACCAACCCCAGCAGCCCAAAGACCACAGCCGGAAAGCCTGGCACTGCCGCAAAGAGAAAACACAGGCCGCCGGCTACCAGCAACACCCGCGGCTTGGCGGTCAGCTGTCGGCCAATGGCGTCGCCCAGGTGCTTGTCATGTTCGTCGTCGGTGGTGCGCGTCACCAGCAGGCCGGCGGACATGGCTCCCAGCAAAGCGGGGATCTGCGTCACCATGCCGTCACCAATGGCAAGGATGCAGTACTTGATGGCGGCTGCCGACATGGGCATGCCCTGCTGCAGCACGCCCACAGCCAGTCCGCCAAGCAAATTAATGATGATGATGATGATGCCAGCGATGGCATCGCCCTTGACAAACTTCATGGCGCCGTCAAGGCTGCCGTTGAGCTTGCTTTCGCTCTCCAGCTGACGACGGCGACGCCGGGCCTCATCCTTGTCGATCAGGCCGGAACGAAGGTCCGAGTCGATGGACATCTGCTTGCCGGGCATGGCATCGAGCGAGAACCGCGCGGCCACCTCGGCCACGCGCTCGGAGCCTTTGGCAATGACGATGAACTGCACCACGGTGATGATGAGAAACACCACCAGTCCCACTACGAGATTGCCACCCGCCACCATGTGGCCGAATGTGTCGATGATGTGGCCCGCCTCGCCGTGCAGAAGAATCATGCGGGTCGTGGCAATCGACAATGCCAGACGAAAGAGCGTGCTGATCAGCAGCACGCTGGGGAACACCGAAAACTCGAGCGGGTTGGCGACATAGATAGCCAGCAGGAGCAGCAACACACCGCCCGAGATATTCACGGCCACCAGGGCGTCGAGAGCCCAGGTCGGCAGCGGCACGATCATGAGCGCGATGATGGCCACGATGCCGGCCACCAAGACGATGTCGGTGTATCGTGCGAGCCCACCACCACGATGATCGGCGCGCGCGGCCGACCGGAAATAGCTGGCCAGGTTCACAGGACGTCCTTCCCTGTGGGGGGCTGCACTGCCTGCCGGGCACTGACTCCGCGCAGCAGCGCGTATTCGGAGAGCACTTTGCGGACGTAGTCTTGGGTCTCTCGGTAGGGCGGGATCTTGCGGCCGTGCTTTTCTACGGCACCTTCACCCGCGTTGTAGGCTGCAAGCACCAATTCGAGATCATTGCCAAAACGCTTCTGCAGGTTTTTGAGATACCGGGCACTGACGCGGAGATTGGTCTGAGGATCATGCAGTTGCTCTGCGCCGTCCACACCAAAGCGGCGCGCGGTCGGGGGAATCACCTGCATCAAGCCTCGGGCTCCCGCATGCGAAACGGCGTCCGGCTGGTGGCGTGACTCCACACGGGCAATGGAGTGCAGGAGCAAAGGGTCGATGTCGTGCTCCTGCGCAGTACGGTCTACCAGGGGGGCCAGCCCGACCGGGCTGCTGGTGCGCAGGGGCTGCGCCTCGGGGCCGCGCGCAAGCGGGGCTGTTCGGGGTTGAGGCTTGCCAACCACGGTCGTCCGCGCTGTAAACGCTCCTGCACCGACAGGCAGCAGGCGCGATGACGTGTGGCGGTACACCCCCATCTGCGCGGCAAGGATTGGCCGGCCGGCTTTGGGGGCAGAAGCTTGGCAATCGCGCAGCAGCGCTTCGGCATCTCGTTGCGGGGGGGTCAGCAACTGGTCCCACCCGGCGGCACAGACCGAGGCGGACGCTGGCGCCGCGATGGTGAACCCAGTTGCGGCATGGGTCACACCGGCAAGGCCCAGTCCGCACAGAGCTACGAGTGGCCACATCCTTGAGTCCGTCACCATGGACAGCCCCAATAAGCGTCGGGCACGCGGGTGAGAACAATGAAGCGATGGGGAACGCACGAACAGGGTTTCACTTTCAGACGCAAACTCATACTCAGACGCAACAAGGAAAAGGAAGTGTTTGCGTACAGCCTTTCGAATTTGTTGCAAAAAGTGCTGCTTCACGTATCCATTTGTCAGTAACGAAACACAAATGTACGGAGCGCCTATTGTGCGAACGCGCTTTCGTTTGCTTCCTGTTTCAACATTCATGTGTCCACTGCCCGACACTTCAGTTCGTGCACCGCTGCCAGCTTCTCTGTAATGCTGCAGCGCCATAGGGCCAGCACGTCCCGCAATCCCGCCCCATTTCCAACAGGACTCTCCCAAGATGGCCGGTCAAGACGACAGTGGCGACAAGACAGAAAAGCCGACACCCAAGAAGCTTCAGGACGCCCGAAAAAAGGGTGAGGTTTCCAAGAGCAAGGACCTGACAGCGACAGCAACATTGCTGACCGTGCTGCTGCTAGCCACTGTGGCGTTGCCGATGGTGGGGCAGCAGATGACGTCGCTGATTGAACTGAGCCTGTGGGGATTGCAGATCCCTTTTCCTGAGGCACTCGCCCAACTGGGGCGGCAAGCGCTGCTCACGTTGCTGTTGCTGGTAGGAGTGGTGGTGGTACCCGTTGCGGTGGTCGGCGTCCTGGTGGAGTTTCTGCAGACCGGCCCTGTGCTGACGATGGAGAAAATCTGGCCTAAGGCAGAACACCTGAACCCCGCCAGAGGCCTCAAACGCATGTTCTCACTGGACAACTTGGTCGAGCTGCTCAAGTCACTGCTCAAGACCGTGCTCGTGGCCGTCATTGCCTGGATTGCGCTGAAGGACTTGCTGCCCGATCTGCCACTGCTTGCGCGCGCGAAGCCTGAGGCCGTGGGATCGGCTCTCTGGCACGCCAGTTGGACGCTGCTGGCATGGATCACGGGCGCGTTTCTCCTGGTTTCGGCGTTGGACTTGGCATGGCAACGCTACAGCTTCATGAAGAAGATGCGCATGAGCATGCGCGACATACGCCAGGAAATGAAGGACGCCGAAGGCGACCCGCATCTCAAGGGCCATCGCAAGCAGCTGCAGCAGGAGTGGGCGCAGCAAGGCGCCAATAAGGCGGCGGCTAGCGCCCATGTGCTGGTGGTCAATCCCACCCATGTCGCAATTGCCATCGACTACCACCGTGACCGATGCCCGGTGCCCACGGTCATTGCCAAGGCACAGGATGATGATGCTCTGGCCATGAGAACCGCCGCACAGGAGGCCGGCGTTCCCGTACTGCGCAACATCGAAATCGCCCGTCAATTGCTGGCCGACACAGAGCCCGGCGACGTCGTTCCAGCGGAACTGTTCGACATCATCGCGACCGTGATCCTGTGGGCGCAAGATGTGCGTTATGAACTCGAACATACCTCGCAGACCTCGTATGCGAAGTCTTCCACAGGGTCAGAACCGCGCCGTCCTCGACGCCCCGCCCCTGGTGAAGACCTGACCCGGTACCCGCCATCTACGGCCCATGACGCAGCGGGGGCAGCCGCCACCCCCAGGGGATGGAGATCCAACCGCTTTGCCCGCTATGTTCCCAGACGCTGGCGATCCGGAGCGGCCACTGGCACCCCATCATGAACAAGCACTCCCATACAGACGCCGCACAGCCTTATGAAGGCACTGCCTCTGCCCAACCGGTCGAGAGGACGAGCCCCCAGGCCACTGCCAGCGTGGTGCTCCCGAATACTGCGCCATATGGCGTAGCTGACGCGCCCGCAGCCCCACTGGCCGGAGTGCTGGGCGCCGTGCTGGCACTGGCATTCGTGCTGGCCCTGGCCTGGATACTTCTGAAGGTGCTGCAGCGCACCGGCATCGCGCGGGATCGAAGTGGCAAAGCCGTGCTGCAGGTCGTGCAGCAAATATCTCTTGGCGGGCGAGAGAGTGTGGCCCTGGTCCGGCACGGGGACCGAGAATATCTGCTCGGGGTGACACCGCACCAGGTACATCTGCTGGCTGCCTCTGCTCCAGAAAGTGGAGAGAAATCGATGACTGTTCCTTGACGCGTTCACGCAGGCATTGCGGCAACTGCGTGCGCTTCCATGGTGGCTGTACCGGAGTCTGCGGGGCATCCTCGGTAGGGTGCCAGAGGTGCCTGCCGCTGCGCCTTCTCCTTGGGCGGTTAACAAGCTACTACATGGCAGCTAGTTTCTACGTTGGAGGACCATGCCTTTGGGCGCGCGCGCTCACCCATTCTGTACCGCAAGCCAGCCGCTCAACCCTTGCTGCGCAGCGTGCGGCTCAGCAAAATCACCGGCACCAGCCCCACCAGCACCAGCGCCAGGGACGGCAGCGCTGCCTCACCCAGTCGCTCATCGCGCGCGAGCTGGTAGGCCACCACCGCGAGCGTGTCGCTGTTGAAGGGGCGCAGCACCATGGTGGCGGGGAGCTCCTTCATCACATCCACAAACACCAGCAGCGCGGCCGCGGCGGTGGAGCGCTTGAGCAGCGGCCAGTGCACGCGGGCCATTAGCCCGGCGCTGCCCAGGCCCAGCATGCGCGCCGAGTCATCCAGGCTGAGTGGAATGCGCGCGTAGCCGCTTTGCACGGACTGCAGCGCCACCGCGCAGAAACGCACCAGGTAAGCCCACACAATGCCGAATGCCGTGGCCGTCACCAGGGCGCCCACGCCCCATTGCGGCCTGGCTGCCTGCAGCCAGCCCACGGGCAGCAGCAGCCCCACCACGATCACGGCGCCCGGCACTGCGTAGCCCACGCTCGCCAGTTGCACCACGCCGCGCGTGACCACGTCCGCATGGCGCCGCACAGCAAAGGCCAGCGCCAGGGCAACGGCCACCGCCAGCGCGGCGGTGATACCCCCCAGGCGGACACTGTGCCAGGCCCATTCCATGAACCGCTCCCAAGGCAGCACCGACCAGTCGGCGGCCAGCGGCCGCAGCATGAACGCCACGGGGGCCACGAACCCCATCACCACCGGGACCGTGCAGACAGTCCATGCCACCCAGCGCCTTGCGCCCCGCAGCGCCAGCGGCTGGGCTTCGGCAGAGCCTGCACGCCCGCTGCCGGTCGAAAAGCGCATGCGCTTTTGTGCGCGCTGCTCCAAGTGCAGCAGCGCCATCACCACGACCAGCAGCATGGTGGCCAGCTGCGCCGCGGCGAGGCGGTTGTCCATGGACAGCCAGGCCTTGTAAATGCCGGTGGTGAAGGTCTGGATGCCGAAGTAGCTGGCCACGCCGAAGTCGGCCAGGGTTTCCATCAGCACCAGGGCCACGCCCGCCGCTACCGCCGGGCGTGCCAGCGGCAGGGCCACGGCGCGGATGCGGCGCGGCAGCGGCGCGCCGAGCAGCCGGGCAGCTTCCATGAGGTGCGCGGCACGCTCGCCCAGCGCGGTGCGTGCCAGCAGGTACACGTAGGGGTAGAGCGAGAAGATGAACACCCATACCGCCCCGCCCAGGCTGCGCACTTCAGGCAGCAGGCGGCCCTCCAGGCCAAAGGCGTTGCGCAAGCCCACCTGCAGCGGTCCGCTGAACTGCAGGAAATCGGTGTAGGCATATGCCGTGACGTACGCGGGCATTGCCAGGGGCAGCAGCAGCAGCCATTCAAAAACACGGCGCCCCGGAAACTCGAACAGCGTGACCGCCGCCGCCGTGCCCGTACCGACGACGGCCGCGCCCAACGCCACCAGCACGCTCAGCCACAGGCTGGTCCACACGTAGTTGGGCAGCACCGTCCCCGCCATTTCGCGCAAGATGGCGCCGGCCTGCGCTTCGGCACCGCCCGTGGGCGCAATCGGCAGCCACGACGCCAGCACCGCCAGCACCGGCAGTGAGAGGAAACCCGCGAACAGGATCAGGGGCAGGGCCCGAAGACCAAAAGGCGTGCGGCTCAAGGCAGAAGGCTCGGAGGTTGGGGAGAAAGGACGCACACCTGCCCGGCAGGAAAGGCCGGGCAACGATCAGCAATGCAAATGCGAATTTTAAGCATTTGCGCAGATGCCAGGGATGACCTGCATCACCCTTCCCCTGCTCCGGGCACCTAGAATCTGCGCCATGTTTCTTGAGGTCTCACAACTCGACGTGCGCTATGCGGGCCGCGCACAGGCCGCCGTGCAAGGCGTCACGCTCAGCCTGCAGGCGGGCGACATCGGAGTGCTGATTGGCCCCTCGGGCTGCGGCAAGACCACCCTGCTGCGCGCCGTCGCAGGGCTGGAGCCGGTCACCGGCGGCGAGATCCGCCTGACCAAGAGCGTGGTCAGCAGCGCCACGCTGAGCCTGCCGCCCGAGCTGCGGCGCATCGGCATGGTGTTCCAGGACTACGCGCTGTTTCCGCACCTCACGGTGGGCCGCAACGTGGCGTTTGGCATCCACCAGTTGCCCCGGGCCGAGCAGGCCGCGCGCGTGGCCGAGGTGCTGCGCTTGGTGGGGCTGGAGGGCAGCGAACACCGTTTTCCGCATGAGTTGTCCGGCGGCCAGCAACAGCGCGTGGCCCTGGCCCGCGCACTGGCGCCGCGCCCGCAACTCATGCTGCTGGACGAGCCTTTTTCCAACCTGGACGTGGACCTGCGCGAGCGCCTGGCGCACGAGGTGCGCGGCATCCTCAAGGCGGCGGGTGCCACGGCCTTGTTCGTGACGCACGACCAGTTCGAGGCCTTTGCCATTGGCGACGTGATCGGGGTGATGCACGAAGGACGCCTGCACCAGTGGGACGACGCGTACACCCTCTACCACCGGCCCGCCACGCGCTTTGTGGCCGACTTCATCGGGCACGGCGTCTTCGCCCCGGCCACGCTGGTGCAGCGGGGCACCAACGTGGTCGCGCAGACGCCGCTGGGCGACCTGACCGACCTGGATGAATGCCCGCTGCCCAGCAGCTACCCGGCCGGCGAGTGCGACGTGCTGCTGCGGGCCGACGACATCGTGCACGATGACCATGCCGCCGTGCAGGCGCAGATCGTGCGCAAGTCCTTCCGGGGGTCGGAGTTTCTTTACACGCTGCGCCTGGCCAGCGGCCACACCGTGCTCGCCCACGTGCCCAGCCACCACGACCACGCGGTGGGCGAGTGGATCGGCATCCGCGCCCAGGTAGACCATGTGGTGACTTTTGCGCGCGAATAGGCTGCGCTGGTCAGTATTTGGGACTGAATTGGCCGCCAGCGCTGATCCAGCAAGCGGCAATAGCTATCTTTTTTGATAACACCTGTGTCCACCTCAAAGGCGCTGCCGCCCGCCTTGGCAACCGGCGGTGCCCACAGACTTTTTTGGCCGAGCCCGAAAGGTGCGCAAAAACGCCCCGGTTCCCCGCGCAAAGCACAGTCATAGCTCAGGCTATGACGCGCATCCGCAACGACGAGCCGGGGGTGTTGTAGCGTGCAAGGCGGGCACGGACAAAAGACGCTCAGCCTCTCAGGACTTGCCCTTGCGTTGCAGGCTCTCCAGCCCACCCAGGTCCACCTGCGACATCATTCCCCGCAGCTCCTTCACGCCGATCTGGTCGCCTTCGATGCTGACCACCAGGCCGTTCTTCAGAATCGTCTTGAACTCGGCGTGGCTGCCGTCCTTCTCGTAGCGCTGATGCAGCGTGCGGCCGCCTTCCTGCCAGGTTTTCTCGGCGCTGGTGGAATCTTCCTTTTCGCCCTGCCCCATGCCCATGGCCATCACCGCCATCTGGCCCAGGCCGCCGATGTCGACGATCTCCAGGCGCACTTCCTTGCCATCGCTGCCGTACTGCGCGCTGGCCTGGCTGGTGGGCAGGCCCAAGGCGGCGCCGTCCTGCACTTCCAACCCTGTGCGCGGCATTCCCCCGAGCTTTTCGGGCAGTGCCGCCTTGAGCGATTGCGCGGCCACGACCTCGCCTCCGCCCAGTGCGCCAGCGGCCGCCTTGGCTGCGTTGCCGGCAGCGGCAGCGATCACGGCGGGATCCTGGCTTTTCTGGGCTTCTTCCATCTTGCGGGCGGCCTCTTCCATCCGCTTGCCCGCGGCTTCCAGCCCGGCGGTGTCGATGGACACCTTGCCGCCGGGCGTGTTCAACGTGACAGCGGGCGCGGCGGCCCCGCCAAACATCGCGCCGCCACGCGGCAGGAAAAGGGTGCTGACCGCACCGATGACCACGCCCAGCACGATGGCCGCCACGATGACGACCGCCGTGTAGGCCACCGATTTTTCTGGCGCACTCTTCATGAGCACGGGCAGCCCGGTGTACAGCAGGTAGATGGAATACACCGCTGCCAGCAGCCCCAACATGGCCAGCGCGGGCAGCAAACTGAAAATGCCGCCCAGCAAGGCCGCGGTGCTCGCGTACACGGCCACCTTCAGCGCCTGGATGGCATTCTTCTGGCCGCCGAACGTGGGTGCCAGCGCATCGATGAGAAGGCCCAGTACGAAGATCCCGGCCAGGCTGAGCACGTACGACACGACCATGTTCACCAGCCCCGAGACGAAGGGCACGCGAATGGTGACGCCGAATCCTCCAAAGCCGATCAGCGACATGCCGATGAACCCGCAGACCGCAGGAATGGCCGCGAGGATCATCGCGTAGCGGGTGAACAAGGTGGCCGCATCGGTGCGTTCAGCATCAATCGCGATCCAGGCGTCCTTGGGTTGAAGAAGAATGCGCTTGGCGCGCTCGATCAGGTTCATGGAGTCCTCCCGGCAAATGTGAAGCCTGCGCAGCAACCGCAGGCCGAAGCCGAGGACGATACGTGCAGCTGCCGCGAATTGCAGGGCAGAGTGCCCCACGGCGCATGCAAAAGCGTGGAATATGCACGCTTTCTGCCGCGCCATCTCGGCGGCTCTCAAGCCTTGCGCAATTGGTCGACCGTGGCGTGCAAGTGCTGCGTCCAGGCGCGGCGGTCCCGATCGCCCGCCCGTTCAGGCTCGCCGTAGTGGACGATGGCCTCAATGGGCGGAGCACACAGCGTGCGCCAGATGGAGCCCACCAGCGTTTCGTCGCCGATGTAGCTGGGGGCAAAACTGGTGGCGCCTGTGGCCTGGTCAGCAAAGCGCAGGCCCACAGGCTGCACAGGCGCCCTGGCCAGTACAGCGGCCTGCAGCAGATTGGCATGGAAGGGCAGCATGGCACGGCCGTCGCCCGTGGTGCCTTCCGGAAACACGGCCAGCACTTCGCCGCGTTCCAGCGCCTCCTGCATGGTGCGCACCATGCGCAATGCATCACGGCGAGAGCTGCGCTCGATGTAGAGCGTGCCAGCGGCCGTGGCGAGGGCGCCGATGATGGGCCAGCCCTGCACGTCGGACTTGGAGACAAAGCGGCAGTGCCGCGCCGCATGCATCACCGGGATGTCGAGCCACGACAGGTGGTTGGCCACCAGCATCACCGGGCCGGTCACTGGCGGCGCGCCGAGGATGCGCAGGCGGATGCCCGCATGCGCCAGCAGCTGCAGCGACCAGGCCTGCACGTGCGCATGCTGCCGGTCGGGCGAAAGCGCCGGAAAGCGCAGCGCCACGATCCCCAGACCCTTGGCGATGTGCGCCAACATGCGCAGCAAGCGCCAGCAGGCGCGCAGGGATCGCATCACGGCAGACTTTTTCTTTCCGCTGCGCCGGGTCAGCCCTGGTCGTAGGCGACTTGGCCGCCCACGAGAGTCATGCGCACGCGGCCGGGCAGTTCGTAGCCCGAGAAGGGTGTGTGTTTGCCCTGGCTGCGCAGCGCATCGTCCTGCACGGTCCACGCGGCTTGCGGGTCGAAGATGCAAAGGTCACCCACGCCGCCTTCCACGATCTGGCCCACGCTGGCCTGCAGGGTGCCCAGGGCATTGCCCAGCACGCGCGCGGGTTCGGACGTGACCGTGGCCAGGGCGCGGTGCAGCGGCACGCCGCTGTCCTGCGACCACTTGAGCGACAGCGACAGCAGCAGCTCCAGCCCCGTGGCGCCGGGTTCGGCCTCGGCAAAAGGCAGCGTCTTGGCGTCTTCGTCCACCGGGGTGTGGTCGGAAACCAGCGCGTCGATAGTGCCGTCGGCCAGCGCTGCGTTGAGCGCATCGCGGTCGCGCTGCTGGCGCAGCGGGGGCGACAGGCGGGCACGGCTGTCGAAGAAGCCGATGTCCACATCGGTGAGGTGCAGCGAGTTGATGCTCACATCTGCCGTGACCTTCAGGCCCTCGGCCTTGGCGCGGCGCACCAGCTCCACGCCCGCAGCGCTGGAGAGGCGGCACAGGTGCACGCGGGCGCCGGTGGTCTTGAGCAGCTCGAAGATGGTGTGCAGCGCAATGGTCTCGGCCGCCACGGGCACGCCCGAGAGGCCCAGGCGCGTGGCCAGCGGGCCGCTGGCCGCGACACCCTTGCCCAGGTGCATCTCCTGCGGGCGCAGCCACACGGTGTAGCCAAAGGTGGCGGCGTATTGCAGCGCGCGCTGCAGCACCTGCGTGCTGGCCAGCGGCACATCGGCCTGGCTGAAGCCGACGCAGCCGGACTCGGTGAGCTCGGCCATCTCTGTCAGCACCTCACCCGCGAGACCGCGGGTGAGCGCGCCCAGGGGAAACAGGCGCGACTGGTGCAGCTTCTCGGCGCGGAACTTGAGCATCTCCACCAGGCCGGGCTCGTCGAGCACGGGGTCGGTGTCGGGCGGGCAGACCAGGCTGGTCACGCCGCCGGCCACGGCGGCGGCCATCTCGGACTCGAGCATGCCTTCGTGTTCGTGGCCGGGCTCGCGCAGGCGCGCGGCCAGGTCCACCAGGCCGGGTAGCACGATGCAGCCGGTGGCATCCACCACGCGCTTGGGCGCGAAGTCGGGCGGCACGCGGTTCACGCCCACGATGCGGCCTGCGGCAATCGCAATGTCACAGGTCTGGTCGAGGCCCGAAGCGGGGTCGATCAAGCGGCCGTTCTGGATCAGTATCTTCATGATTTCAAGCCAAATTGGCTGCTTGCGCGCATCTGGCATGCGCTAGCAGCTATGAAAACAGGAGCATTCATTCCAAGCATCATGCCTCGTTACCAGCAACGATGGACATGACGGCCATGCGCACGGCGATGCCGAAGGTCACCTGCGGCAGGATCACGCTCTGCTTGCCATCGACCACGGCGGAGTCGATCTCCACGCCACGGTTGATGGGGCCGGGGTGCATCACGATGGCGTCGGGCTTGGCCAGCTGCAGCTTCTCCTGCGTGAGGCCGAAGCTCTTGAAATACTCCTGGCTGGACGGCAGCAGTGCGCCGCTCATGCGCTCGTTCTGCAGGCGCAGCATGATGACCACGTCGGCATCCTTGATGCCCTCTTCGAGCGTGTGGCACACGCGCACACCCATCTGCGCCATGTCGCCGGGCACCAGCGTGCGGGGCCCCACCACGCGCACCTCGGCGCAGCCCAGGGTGGTGAGTCCGTGGATGTCCGAGCGCGCCACGCGCGAATGCAGCACGTCGCCCACGATGGCCACCGTGAGGTTGCTGAAGTCCTTCTTGTAGTGGCGGATGGTGTACATGTCCAGCAGCCCCTGCGTGGGGTGGGCATGCCGGCCATCGCCCGCGTTGATCACATGCACATGGGGCGCCACGTGCTGGGCGATCAGGTAGGGTGCGCCGGACTCGCTGTGCCGCACCACGAACAGGTCGGCGGCCATCGCGCTCAGATTGGCGATGGTGTCCAGCAGCGACTCGCCTTTGCTCGCGGAGCTGCGCGCGATGTCGAGGTTGATCACGTCGGCCGACAGGCGCTTGGCCGCGATCTCGAACGTGGTGCGTGTGCGCGTGCTGTTCTCGAAGAACAGGTTGAACACGCTCTTGCCGCGCAAGAGCGGGACCTTCTTCACCTCGCGGTCGTTCACGCTCACGAAGTTGGCCGCCGTGTCCAGGATGTGCGTGACGATGTCGCGCGGCAGCCCTTCGATGGACAGCAGGTGGATCAGCTCGCCGTTCTTGTTGAGTTGGGGGTTGCGCTTGTGCAGCACGGTCAGGCCTCTTTGACTTGGAATTGGAAATTGCCGCTGTCGTCACGCGCCAGGGCCAGCGACTGGGCAGCCGGCAGGGCCACGCGGGCGGCGGCAAAGTCGGCCTGCACGGGCAATTCGCGGCCTCCCCGGTCCACCAGCACGGCCAAGCGCACGCTGGCAGGGCGGCCATAGTCGAACAGCTCATTGAGCACGGCGCGGATGGTGCGGCCGGTGTAGAGCACGTCGTCGAGCACCAGCACATCGGCGCCGTTCACATCGAACGGCAGCGCCGTCTGCGCGCTGGCCGACAGGCCACGCTGGGCGAAGTCGTCGCGGTGCATCACCGACGAGAGCACGCCGGCCGGGCCTTCCAGGCCCAGGTCCTTTTGCAGGCGCTCGGCCAGCCAGGCGCCGCCCGAGGCAATGCCCGCCAGGCGCGTGGTGGGGGTGAGCATGCTGCGCACGCCGCGCAGCAGTTCGCGGTACAGCGCCTCGGCGTCAAGCACCAGGCTGCCGGACATTCCAGGGGATGGGGTGGTCATGGGAGATTCCTCAAAAACTGTTCCAGGATGATGCAGGCCGATGCCGCGTCGGCATCCTTGGCACCACCCGCGATGGCTTCCGTGGTGCTGTAGCGCTCGTCCACCTCGAACACCGGCAAGCCAAAGCGACCGCGCAGCTGGCGCCCGAACTTGAGCGCGCGTGCGGTGTTTTCGTGGGCTGCGCCATCGGGGTGGTAGGGCACGCCGATCACGAGGGCGTCGGGCTGCCATTCCTTGATGCGCTGCGCCACCTGCACAAAACGGGCGTCGCCCTCGGCCTGGATGGTGCGCTGGGGCGTGGCACTCTTCAGCATGCGGTTGCCCGAGGCCACGCCCGTGCGTTTGAGCCCAAAGTCAAAAGCGAGAAAAGTCTGAAAATGCGCAGGAACGGCTGGCGGCTGAATGGACTGAGCGGGCGCGCCAGTCATGCGTGCCCCGCCTCGGGCGACAGCATCCAGGCCTGAAGGCCCAGCAGCGAGAGGGCCCGGTCATAACGCTCGGGCACGGGGGTGTCGAAAATCACCGACAGGTCGGCCGCCACGGTGAGCCAGGCGTTCTCTGCCAATTCGGACTCCAGCTGCCCCTCGCCCCAGGACGAGTAGCCCAGCGTGACGAGCACGCGGCGGGGCCCCGCACCTGTGGACAGCGCTTCCAGCACGTCCTTGGAAGTCGTCATTTCCAGCCCGCCCGGGATGGTCATGGTGGAGGCGTAGGCTGGCTCTTCGGTCTGCTCCCGGTCCATCAGCATGGGCTCGTGCAGCACGAAGCCCCGTTCGGTCTGCACCGGCCCGCCCTGGAACACAGGTTCCTTGCTCAGGTCTTCGCGCCGCAGAGACAGGTCCACTTTGTCGAACAGGCTCTTGAGCGTGATGTCGGACGGCTTGTTGATGATGAGGCCGAGCGCGCCGCGCTCGCTGTGCTCGCACAGGTAAACGACGCTGCGCGAAAAAGACTCATCTTCCAGACCGGGCATCGCGATGAGGAAGTGATGCGTCAGGTTGATGGGCGCAGAATCGAAAGACATGCTGCAATTTTAAACGGTGAACATGGCCCCCTCCCCCGCGCCCAGCTACGCCACCGGCCTCGTCTGGTTTCGCCGCGACCTGCGTGCACAGGACCACGCCGCGCTTTACCACGCCTTGACCCGCTGCGGTCAGGTGCATTGCGCATTTGTCTTTGACCGGGAGATCCTGGACGCCCTGCCCCGCGCGGACCGGCGGGTGGAGTTCATCCGGGAATCGCTGGTGGAACTGGACACATCGCTGCGCGCGTTGTCGGGCCATGCGCAAGGCGGGCTCATCGTGCTGCACGCGGTCGCCAGCGACGAGATTCCGGCACTGGCAAAAGCCCTGGGCGTGCAAGCCGTGTTTGCCAACCATGACGACGAACCCCAGGCACTGGAGCGCGACGCGCTGGTGCGCACCCGCCTGACTGCGCAGGGATGCGGCTTTCACACCTTCAAGGACCACACGCTGCTCGAGCGCAACGAGGTACTTACCCAGGGCGGTCATCCGTACAGCGTGTTCACGCCCTACAAGAATGCCTGGCTCCAAAAGATCGACGCCTACCAGCTGCAAAGCTACGCGATCGAACGGCACGCGCACCGGCTGGCTCCGCGCCCGCTCGCACACTGCCGAGAGGTGCCCGCGCTCGACTCTCTGGGGTTCGAAGGCACCAACCTGCCGCAGCTGCACCTTCCCACCGGGTCCAGCGGCGCGCAGCGGCTGTTCGACGACTTCCTCGCCCGCATCCAGCGCTACGACAGCGCGCGCGACTTTCCGGCCCTCAAGGGGCCAAGCTACCTGAGCGTGCACCTGCGCTTTGGCACCATCTCGCC
>NZ_JALEGG010000090.1 GCF_022763525.1 Acidovorax sp. | reverse complement strand
CGCGTTGGGTGCGGGCTTGGGGTCTGCAATGGCCACGGGCATGGGGGCGGGGCGGGGCGCCACTTTGGGGGCCGGCTTGGGCGGCGGAGGGGGCGCGGGCGGCGGGGGAGTGACCTTGGGCGGGGCAGGCGGGGCGATGAATTCGCTCAGCAGTTCCGCCGGCACGATCACCTCGGCAGCTTTGCGCACCAGCCCGGACTGCAGAGCCCAGATGCCCGCCACATGCAAGGCCACCACGGAGCCCACGATCACGGCGTTGCGGCTCACGCCCCCAGGGGGGGCAAAACGATCAGGCTGAGACATAAAAATGATAGCTGCCAGCGCTTGCTGGACAAGCGCTAGAAGCCAAAAAGACCTAAATTATTTGCGAAAGATCCACCAGGCCGAGCCTGCGACGAGGATCAGGCTGCCTGCGAGTGTAGAGAGGAGTTCCATGACTTGCTTTCCAGAATGGAGCTGGCAAGCTGGATCGGCTGCGGCGCGGCTTCGTTGTGCAGGGCCGCCACCGGGCTCGACGCACTGCATTGCGCGACCACATCGCGGGCGCAGCTTTCGCAGCAGCCGCATTGGGTGGCTACGCCCAGTTCGAACTGGATCTCGTCAAAGCTCATGCCGGCACGCGCGTGGCGGGCAATTTCACGGTCGGAAATCCGGCGGCAGACACAGACGATCATGGCGGCAGGCAGTTTGGCTGGCTGTTGAAGGAAGTGATCGCATTATAAATACGAATCTATCGCATTTGCAATAAATCATTTCCGGCAACGCGGTCAATCAGGACGCTCCCGAGGTGTCAACGCGGGACTAGCAGCGCCGGGGATGCATCGGCCAATGTGGCGCAGCCGGTAAGCGCCATGGCGATCTCCAGCTCATCGCGCAGCAGCCGCAGCACATGGGCCACCCCGGCCGCTCCGGCGTTGGCCAAGCCGTGAACGATGGGGCGCCCCACCAGCACGGCGCTCGCCCCCAGGGCCATGGCTTTGAGCACATCGGTGCCGCGCCGGATCCCCCCGTCCACCAGCACAGGCATCGTGGGCTGGACGGCCCGGGCAGCCTCCACCACCAATGGCAGCTGGCGGGCGGTGGCGGGGGTGGTGTCCAGTGTGCGCCCGCCGTGGTTGGAAACGATGAGTCCTGCCACGCCCAGGCTCGCTGCCTCGCGGGCGTCGTCCGGGTGCAGCACGCCCTTGAGCAGGACGGGCAGCCGGGTGACGGACTGCAGCCACTGCACGTCGGCCCAGGTGGGGGCGTGGTGCAGCAGGCCGTCGAACAGGGCACTCTGGCCGGGGGCCAGCGCGACCTCCGGCGGGGGCAGCATGCCCAGCAAGTTGGCCGCGCTGACGCCCGCGGGCAGACGGAATGCGGCCCGCCGCTCGCGGTCGCGTGCGCCGTGGCAGGGGGCGTCCACCGTCAGCACCAGGGCTTCGTAGCCCGCGCGCTCGGCCCGTTCGACCAGTTCGCGGGTGAAGTCGCGATCGTGCTGCAAATACAGCTGGAACCACAGTGGCCCACGACCTGCGTCGTCCCGGACCGCATTGGCCACGGCCTCCAGCCGGGTGCTCGCCTGGGTGCTCAGCACCATGCCCGCCCCGAGGGCGGCTGCAGCATAGGCGGAACCCAGTTCGCCATCGGGGTGGGCCATGCGCTGATAGGCTACAGGCGCCAGCAGGATGGGGTGGGCGAGCGTGCGGCCCAGCAGTTGTACGCGCGTGTGCCCGCCCGCCAGCGGGCGCAGCACCCGGGGCAGCAGGCCGATCTGGTCCCAGGCCCGGCGGTTGGCACCCAGCGTGATCTCGTCGGCCGCAGCCCCATTGAAGTAGGCCCAGGCGCCGGGTTCCAGGCGGGTGGCGGCGTGGGTTTCGTGGTCCGCCAAGGTCACGATGCTGGGCGGCACCGCGGGGGGAGGGGCGGGGGCGGGTGGGCTCACGTGTCTGCCCACATGCGCAGCAGGTTGTGGTACGTGCCCGTCAAGGCCACGGTTTCGGGCGATTCGCCGTGCTCCTGCCGCAGGCGCAGCAGAGCCATGTCCATGTTGTAGAGCAGGCGCCGCTGCTCGTCGCTGCGCACCATGCTCTCAATCCAGAAGAAGCAGGCCATGCGGTGGCCGCGGGTGACGGGGCGCACCTGGTGCACGCTGGTGCCGGGATAGATCACCGCATGGCCTGCGGGCAGCTTGACGCGCTGCTCGCCAAAGGTGTCGTCGATGCACAGCTCGCCGCCGTCGTATTCATCGGGCTCTGACAGGAACACGGTGCAAGAGATGTCGGTGCGCAGGCGCTCGCGACGGTCGGCCATCTGGCGCACGGCGCTGTCCACATGGTCGCCATAGTGGTTGGCGCCGCCGCCGTAGCGGTTGATGCGCGGCGGAAATACGCGCTTGGGCAGGGTGGCGGTCAGGAACAGCGCGCTGCGGTCCAGCGACGCCATCACCAGGGCCGAGATGTGCTGGGCGGCTTCGCAGTCGCGCGGCAGTTGTTCGTTGTTCTTGGCCTGGCGCGCCTGGGAGCCCGCGCTGTCCTTGCCATCGGCCCAGGGGGCGTTGCGCAGCAGCTGGCGGGCGGTCTGCAGGTCTGCTGGCGAGAGAAGATCCGGGAGCGTGAGCAGCATGGCGTGGGTTGTAAAGCAAAAAAGCCGCCCCGATAAGGGGGCGGCGAATACCTTGAAGAGACGTTGTGATGCCGGTCAGAACTTGATGCTGGCCGTGACTTGGAACACGCGGCCTGCACCAGGCACGTAGTGGCCGCTGTAGATGGAGTCCGCGTAGAGCTTGTTCGTCACGTTGCTCAGGTTGGCCTTGATCGTGTAACGCTCGCTGATGGCGTACTCTGCCATCAGGTCTGCGGTCACGTAGCCGGGCACTTCCCAGCCGGGGTTGCGGTTGGGTGTCTGCGCGCTGCGGAAGTTCAGGCCGCCACCCACACGCAGGGCTGGCGTGATCTGGTAAGTGGTCCACACCGTGCCGCTGTGGCGCGGTGTGAGCGAGGGGCGTGAGCCCTGGCCTTCGGCACCCTCAGCACCGATATCGATCTTGGCGCTGGGCATCCACATGTACGACCCATAGACCTCCCACTGGGGCGTGAGGCGACCGGTGATGTCGATCTCGGCGCCCGCAGCATGGCGCTTGCCCGACAGCACGGCGATGTTCAGGTCCGGGTCGGTATTGCGCTCGCGGTACTTGGTGGAATGGAACACAGCCAGGCGTGTGGTGAAGCGCTTGTCGGCCGAGTCCAGCTTGGCGCCGATTTCGATGTTGCGGCTGGCTTCGGGCGGGGTGTTCACCGTTTGGGCACTGTACGAGTACGTGTCGCCCGAGGTGTTGAACGATGTGCCGTACGAGAAGTGGTACGACTGCAGGTCGTTCGGCTGGTACAGCACGCCCGCGCGCTTGCTCCATTCCGAAATCTTCTGGCGGTAGCTCGCCGTCGTGACCGGGCCAGGCGCGGTATTGGGAATGCCGAACGTGTTGTAGCTGCCGTCCATGTTGTCGTAGCGCAAGCCCACCAACACCTTCCAGTGCGGAGCAACCTGGATCAGGTCCTGGGCGTAAAAACCATACCCCTTGGCTTCAAAGTCGCTGGAAGTGCGCAGCACGCGGCTGCTTTCGGTTACGCCTGAAGCGCTGTTGGGTGTGGCCACCGTTGTGGGAGGCTTGGGCATGTCCACGCCGCCCTGCGCTGCGCTGCGCGCGGCGTATACGGTCTTTTGTTCATGCGCAAAGTCGGCGCCGGCGAGCAGTTCGTGCTTGAACCCTAGTGCCTCGAACTTCTTGCTGAAGTCGGATTGCAGGTGCACCGTGTCCATGTCCTGGATCTTCAGGTGCGTGCCACGGGTGAGGCGCGTGGCTGGGCCAAAGTTTTCCAGCGTTGCGGCCACACCGCCGGGTTGCTGGGCGGCCGGGGCCAAGCGCACGGCGCCCGCGCGCTGGTCGCGTTCGAAGCGGCCCGCGCGCAACTGGGTCTTCAGTTCCGCATCGCCATCAAAGCGATGGATGTGGCCCAAGGTGGCAAACGTTGCGCTACCGGCGTTGTAATCGCTGGCCGCGCCGTAGTAGTTCCTCGGATCCAGCGGCAGCAAGGTGGTGTCGCTGACGGGGGAGTTGGGGCCGCGGCGGATCCACGGCATGCCGTAGTTCATGCCGTTCTTGTTGTCCAGGTGGTACAAGCTCACGGAGAACTCATCGCGCGTGCCGATGCCGAAGGCGTACGTGCCTGCAATGCCCTTCTTTTCGATGCTGCTGCCTGCGCCGTTGTTGTCGGCCGTGGTGCTCATCGCGTTCAGGCGCAGGGCCGCGTTCTCGCCGGTGAGGATGTTGAAGTCGCCGGTAATGCGGCGGTATTGGTGGCTGCCCAGCGTCAGATCGACTTGGTGCGTGTCGATCAGGCGGGGGGCCTTGCTGACTTGGTTCACGGCACCGCCAGTGGAACCGCGGCCAAACAGCATCGACGCCGAGCCGCGCAGCAACTCGACCCGGTCCAGGTTGAAAGTGTCGCGGTCGTAGAACGCCGGGTCGCGCATGCCGTCGATGAACATGTCGCCCGTGCTTTGCAGCGCAAAGCCGCGCAGGCGGATGTCCTCCTCACCGCCTTCAGCGGCCAGGAAGGTTATGCCGGCGGTGTTCTTCAGGGCTTCCTTGACGGTGTCGAGGTTGCGGTCGTCGATGAGGCGCTCGGTGACCACGGTGACCGACTGGGGAATGTCACGCAACTGCTGCTTGCCTTTGCCAATGGTGGTCTCGGTGGCCCGCACGCTGTCTTTGCCCTCGGGGGCCTCGGCGCGCTCCTTGACCACCACGGGCGCGAGTGTCTTCTCTGCAGGGCCCGTTTGCGCCATGGCCCCCATGGATGCGGCCAGCATCAGTGCGCCAAGGGGCAGGAGAGCTTTGTCGTGCGATGCGCCCAGAGCGGCTGGAGCGGTGGATGTGTTTTTGCGCAGGGCGGTGCTGCGGCGCTGAGCGCGTGATTTTGCCAAGATGGCCTCCGTCGATGGGGATGTGCAGGTAGCGCCTACGGCGCCAGAAAGCGAGCGGGATGCGATGACGCTGGTGAGAAAGACTTCACAAGGTCTGCATCTTTGTGCAGCTTTATGTTACATCAAATGAGGGTCATTCTCATTTGCATTGATGTTTGGAAACCACAATTCATCCCCTCCAGACGAAAAAAAGCCGGCAGAGCCGGCTTCTTTCCTGGGCGCAAAACGCTGACTTACTTGACGTGCTTGCCGATCAGGCCGGCCAGTTCAAACATCGAGACCTGGGGCTTGCCAAACAGCTCCTTGAGCTTGGCGTCTGCGTTGATGTTGCGCTTGTTCGCGGCATCCTGCAGGTTGTTGGCCTTGATGTAGACCCACAGCTTGCTGATGATCTCCGTGCGTGGCAGCGGCGCCGAGCCCACCACGGCGGCCAGCGCGGGGCTGGGCGTGAGTGCCTTCATGAAAGCAGCGTTGGGAGTGCGCTTCTTGGCCGGGGCATCAGCCTTCTTGGCTGCGGGGGCTGTTTTTGCCGGAGCTTTTTTTGCAGTTGCCATGTTGGGTTGTCCTTGTTGGAAGTAAATTGCACCAGCGAAAACCATGCTGTCCCACTGGCAGGCCGATGCTAATGGGAAAAAAACGGGTTTCCAAGGGAGAAACACCTTTTTTTGCCTCGATTTGTAGCTGTGGAGCCCTGCTGCGGCCGATAAGGCAGTGCCAGGGCGCTCCAGCCTTGACAAAAGGGGCTGGCGCCTGCCGTTTTTCCTGGAGCTGGACGACAATGTCCGTCAAGCTCCTGGGCCGCGATGCACATGCGCTCCAGGGAAATTTGTCTCGATTGACCTCGTTCTGAAAGCCCTTTCGCAATGACCACTCCTGCCTCCCCAGCCCCCTTCAGCACCTGCGATTTTTGCGACGCGCACAAGGCAGAGGCCGGCGGCGCATTTCGTGTGCTGCCCCCGGTCTTTCAGAGCTTGGGCGGTCGGGCAACATTTGCTGGTCCGGTCAGCACGGTCAAATGCCACGAAGACAACACACAGGTCAAAGCGGCGGTGGAATCCCCCGGAGAGGGCAGGGTTCTGGTGGTGGACGGCGGCGGCTCGCTGCGCCGCGCGTTGGTAGGGGGCAATCTGGCGGCCGCCGCCGCGCGCAACGGATGGGCCGGCCTTGTGGTGGATGGCTGCGTGCGCGACGTGGCGGAGTTGAAGGAGGCGGGCGTTGGCATCCGCGCACTGGCCGTGATGCCGCTGCCCACCGAGCGCCGGGGGGAGGGGCAGCGCGATGTGGCAGTGCAAATCCAGGGCGTTTCAGTACACCCGGGTGACTGGTTGTATGCCGACGCGGACGGCATTGTGATCAGCGCGACGCCTCTGACTGCGTAGGGTCGGTCGCCATAGGCTGGCTCTCAATGTGTTTATGGCCGCCCGGGGAATGGACTGGCCTGTCACCCCGCCCTGCGCGCACCGATTGTCGGATTGTTGAAGAAAGTCTGCAGCCCATGCTCGACGAGATTCCGCCCTCTGGTCCCCTGCGCCATGTCTTTGTCTACGGCACGCTGCGCCGTGGAGGCATCAATGACATCAACCGGTTGCATCCGCCGCCCCGGTTCGTCGGCGCTGCCCAAGTGAGAGGGGCGCTCTACCACCTGGGGGCCTATCCCGGCATGACGCTCGGCGGCAACGAGTGGGTGCAGGGAGAGGTGTACGCGATAGATCCCGCGCTCGAGCCGGCGCTGGATGAGATCGAGGACCTGGGAGCTCACCCGACGGATGAATATGTGAAGCGCCAGATTTCGGTCAATGTGGGTGGCCAATGCCTGGAGTGCCTTGTGTATGAGATCAATCCGCGGTACGCAATTCCCGCTCTGCGAGTGAAAGAGGGGGATTGGATGAAGGCGATTGCCACCGCGGCAAATGACAGGCCATGAACTCAAGCAGCTGTTTTGCAATGCGAAATCAAAATTTCGCAATACAAAACTTGCCTCATTGTGCATTGCCGCAAATTTTCTCGATATGGAAAATTTGATCTCATATTGAGAAAATTGGACAACAAGTTATTGATTTATAAGAGAAAAATTTATCTCTTGTATAAGACATAAGAGCTTGCGCAAGTCTTATAGAAGACTTAAAGTTGTCTCCAAGGGCCGCATCAGCAGCCCGGCGTTTCAACCAACCTCTGGAGTGATCTCATGCCCCAATCTCTCAATGAACAACTGAGCCGCGAACAGCAAATTGCAGCCCTCGAAAAAGACTGGGCCCAGAATCCCCGTTGGAAGGGTGTGAAGCGCGGCTACTCTGCAGCTGATGTGGTGCGCCTGCGTGGCTCGCTGCCCATCGAATACACGCTGGCCAAGCGTGGTGCCGAGAAGCTGTGGGACAAGATCAATGGCGGCGCCAAGAAGGGCTATGTGAACGCCTTCGGCGCCATCTCCGCCGGCCAGGCCATGCAGCAGGCCAAGGCGGGCCTTGAAGCCGTGTACCTTTCGGGCTGGCAAGTCGCGGCAGACGGCAACACGTCTGAAACGATGTACCCCGACCAGTCCCTGTATGCGTACGACTCGGTGCCCACCATGGTCCGTCGCATCAACAACACCTTCAAGCGTGCTGACGAAATCCAGTGGGGCCGCGGCATCAACCCCGGCGACAAGGAATTCATCGACTACTTTCTGCCCATCGTGGCGGACGCTGAAGCCGGTTTCGGCGGCGTGCTGAATGCCTTCGAGCTGATGAAGAACATGATCGCCGCAGGCGCAGCCGGCGTGCATTTCGAAGACCAACTGGCTGCCGTGAAGAAGTGCGGCCACATGGGCGGCAAGGTCCTCGTGCCTACGCAAGAAGCCTGCGAAAAGTTGATTGCCGCGCGCTTTGCTGCAGACGTGATGGGCGTGTCCACCATCGTGCTGGCTCGCACCGACGCCGAAGCTGCCAACCTGATCACGTCCGATCACGACGCCAATGACAAGCCCTTCCTGACTGGCGAGCGCACGCAAGAAGGCTTCTACCGCGTGAAGAATGGCCTGGAGCAAGCCATCAGCCGTGGTGTCGCCTACGCTCCCTACGCCGACCTGGTGTGGTGCGAAACCGGCGTGCCGGACATCGGCTTCGCCCGCGAGTTCGCCCAGGCCGTGCACGCTGCATGCCCTGGCAAACTGCTCTCGTACAACTGCTCGCCTTCTTTCAACTGGAAGAAGAACCTGGACGACAAGCAGATTGCTTCGTTCCAGGAAGACCTGTCCGCGCTGGGCTACAAGTACCAGTTCATCACCCTGGCTGGCATTCACATCAACTGGTTCAACACCTTCCAGTTCGCCCATGCATACGCCCGCGGCGAAGGCATGAAGCACTACACCGAAATGGTGCAGGAACCCGAATTCGCAGCACGCGAAAAGGGCTACACCTTCGTGTCGCACCAGCAGGAAGTGGGCGCAGGTTACTTCGACGACGTGACCACGGTGATCCAGGGCGGCTCGTCCAGCGTGAAGGCGCTGACGGGTTCTACCGAAGAAGAGCAGTTCCACTGATCGTTCCAGGCATGCGCTGCTTCGTGTGGCGCAACTGCACCGAACGTCTAGCCCGAAGCGCCTGCTTCGGGCTTTTTGCTTTCGGCGGGGTTAAAATGCATGGAAATTCACTGCACAAGAGCGAGAAAGGCAATCTGGTTATGACACCGCGAACTACATCGGAGATGTTGACCAGCCGCTGAGGCTGGCTGTTCGCGCCTGCACGAGATTGCACACCTCCCTCCAAAGCGCGGACCTGTTCCGCGCTTTTTTGTTTTGGGCTTGGCGCGTGCCCGCACCCTTCCGTACTGATTGAAAAGAAAGAGTAGGAGTCCATGATCCATATCACGCTTCCAGATGGTTCGCAGCGCGAGTTTCCGGGGCCCGTCACTGTGGCCGAGGTGGCCGCATCCATCGGGTCGGGTCTGGCCAAGGCAGCGCTGGCGGGCAAGATCGGCGACAAAGTGGTGGACACCAGCTACCAGATCACGGCCGACAGCCCGCTGTCTATCGTCACGGCCAAGGATCCTGATGGCCTGGAAGTCATCCGCCACTCCACTGCGCACTTGCTGGCCTATGCCGTGAAGGAGCTGTTCCCCGACGCCCAAGTGACCATCGGCCCCGTGATCGAGAACGGTTTCTTCTATGACTTTGCGTACAAGCGTCCTTTCACGCCCGAAGACCTGGTAGCGATCGAGAAACGCATGGGGGAACTGGCTGCGAAGGATGAGCCTGTGGTGCGCCGCGTGCTGCCACGCGATGAGGCTGTGGCGTACTTCAAACGCCTGGGTGAAAACTACAAGGCCGAGATCATCGCCAGCATCCCGACCAATGAGGATGTCAGTCTGTATCGCGAAGGCAACTTCGAAGATCTGTGCCGTGGCCCGCACGTTCCCAGCACGGGCAAGCTCAAGCATTTCAAGTTGATGAAAGTGGCTGGTGCCTATTGGCGCGGGGACCATCGCAATGAAATGCTGCAGCGCGTGTACGGCACCGCGTGGGCTACCAAGGAAGAGCTGCAGCAATACCTGACGATGCTGGAAGAGGCTGAAAAGCGCGACCACCGCAAGCTGGGCCGCGAACTGGACCTGTTTCACATGGACGAGCATTCGCCCGGAACGGTGTTCTGGCACCCCAAGGGCTGGGCGCTGTGGCAGGAGGTGGAGCAGTACATGCGCCGCGTGTACCGCGACAACGGGTACCAGGAGGTCAAGGGTCCTCAGATCCTGGACAAGAGCTTGTGGGAGAAGACGGGCCATTGGGACAAGTACCGCGACAACATGTTCACGACCGAATCGGAAAAGCGCGACTATGCGCTCAAGCCGATGAACTGCCCTGGGCACATCCTGATCTACAAGCAGGGCATCAAGAGCTACCGTGACCTGCCGCTGCGGTATGGCGAATTTGGCGCCTGCCACCGCAATGAGCCTACGGGCGGCCTGCACGGCATCATGCGCGTGCGCGGCTTCACGCAGGATGACGGCCACATCTTCTGCACCGAAGAGCAGGTGCAGGAAGAGTGCGCCAACTACACGGCCCTGGTGCAGAAGGTCTACAAGGACTTCGGCTTCACCGACATCATCTACAAGGTGGCCACGCGGCCCGAAGCGCGCATCGGAACCGACGAGGCGTGGGATCGCGCAGAGAAGGCGCTGATGGACGGCTTGCGCCATTCGGGCTGTGAATTCGAAATCGCCGAAGGCGAGGGGGCGTTTTATGGTCCCAAGATCGAGTACACCCTCAAGGACGCGCTGGGCCGCCAGTGGCAGTGCGGCACGATGCAGATCGACCCCAATTTGCCCGAGCGTCTGGATGCCGAGTACGTGGCCGAGGACGGAAGCCGCAAGCGTCCGCTGATGCTGCATCGCGCCACAGTGGGCAGCATGGAACGATTCATCGGCATGCTGATCGAGCACTATGCGGGTGCGTTCCCGGTGTGGCTGGCACCGGTGCAGGTGGCGGTGCTCAACATTACCGATGCACAGGCCGATTACTGTCGCGAAATTGCCGCAAAACTGCAAAAAGCGCTGCCGAATCAAGACCTTAGGGTGGTGACGGATCTGCGCAATGAGAAGATTACGTATAAAATACGTGAGCATTCGTTGCAAAAGCTGCCCTATATCCTCGTCGCTGGCGACAAGGAAAAGGCGGCTGGCGCCGTCGCAGTGCGTGGCCGGGGCAATCGTGACCTCGGCGTGATGTCCGTCGAAGCGTTCGCAGAGTTGATCGCCCAAGACATCGCCACCAAAGCCTGATTTGAGTTCAAAAACTTGCTTTGGCGCTTGCCAAGTGTGCGGTATTTGCTACAAGTATTGTAGTGTTTTGATTGAAGGAAGATAGCCATCGCTACTGAATTTCGTGATCGTCGTCAGCGCGAAGAGCGCAAGCACCGCCTGAACCGTGAAATCATGGCTCCGGAAGTTCGTCTTTCCGGTCCTGACAACGAGCCGCTGGGCGTTGTGAGTCTGATGGAAGCCCTGCGCATGGCGGGTGAGCTGGATGTGGACTTGGTGGAAATTGCCGCTACGGCGAACCCCCCGGTTTGCCGCCTGATGGACTACGGCAAGTTCAAGTACCAGGAGCAAAAGCGTGCTGCCGAGGCCAAGGCCAAGCAGACGGTCATCGAGATCAAGGAAGTCAAGTTCCGTCCGGGCACGGACGATGGCGACTACAACATCAAGATGCGCAACATCCGCCGGTTTTTGGCGGATGGAGACAAGTGCAAGATTACGCTGCGGTTTCGTGGCCGTGAAATCACGCACCAGGAGCTGGGTTTGGCGCTGCTCAATCGTATCCGCGACGAGTTGGCCGACTCCATCATCATCGAGCAGTTCCCCAAGTTGGAAGGCCGCCAGATGATCATGATGATTGCCCCTGGCAAGAAGAAGCCTGCGGCTGCAAAGCCTGCAGCAGAAAGCGCCTCGTCGGCGGGTAACGCGGCCTGAGGCAGCGTTGTCGATGTGATTGAGATTTGAGTGCGGCGTCCGCAAAGGCGTGGCGCTCAAAAGGCGGCGCTCAGGCGCCGCCGAACGAAAGGCGGAAGTCTTTCGATAAAAGTGGCTCGGGGCCAACAAGTTTGCAGATCGGTTTGCAAACGCCTCGCGAGCACAATGAAGAAGGAGCATTCACATGCCCAAAATGAAGACCAAGAGCAGCGCGAAAAAACGTTTCCGCGTTCGTCCCGGTGGCACCGTCAAGCGCGGTCAAGCCTTCAAGCGTCACATCTTGACCAAGAAGACCACCAAGAACAAGCGCCACCTGCGTGGTGCAGTGAATGTGCATGAGACCAACATGGGCTCGATCGCACAAATGCTGCCCAGCGCTGGCCTGTAATAACTGACGAACAAGGAGTACATACATGCCTCGCGTCAAACGTGGTGTAACGGCCCGTGCCCGTCACAAGAAAGTTCTCGCCCTTGCCAAGGGCTTCCGTGGTCGCCGCGGTAACGTCTTCCGCATCGCCAAGCAGGCGGTGATGAAGGCTGGGCAATATGCCTACCGTGACCGCCGCACCAAGAAGCGCGTGTTCCGCCAGCTGTGGATCGCCCGTATCAACGCCGCTGCTCGTGAACTGGGCCTGACCTACAGCCAGTTCGCCAACGGCCTGAAGAAGGCATCCATCGAGATCGACCGCAAGATGCTGGCCGATCTCGCCGTGCACGACAAGGCTGCCTTTGGCAGCATCGTGGAGCAAGTCAAGGCCAAGCTGGCTGCTTGAGTTCACGATGAGCAGCTATCGTTCTGATAGCTGCTTGCGCAATAACAGCAAGGGCTAGGGCTTGAAAAGGCGCTAGCCCTTGTTCATTTTCACGAGTCGATAAAGAACGATTTACGCAAAGCAGGTTCCGGCAAGACGCTTGCCGCATGGAGATGTTGCTTGCTTGTGCGTCCTTGTTTGCGTAAATCTTGAAAGAGTCGGTATGAACGAGTTGGATTCCCTGGTCGAGAGCGCGACGCAGTTGTTCGCCCAAAGCGCCACCCCTGCAGATCTGGAAAACGCCAAAGCGCAGTTTCTGGGCAAGTCGGGCCGCGTGACCGAGCTCATGAAAGGCATGGCACAGCTGTCCGTGGAGGAGAAAAAATCCCGCGGCGCAGCCATCAACCTTGCCAAGCAGGCCATCGAAGGCGCGCTGACGGCACGCCGCCAAGCCCTGGCCGATGCCGAACTGCAGGCCCAGCTCAAGGCCGAAGCGCTGGACGTGAGCCTGCCGGGCCGCCAGCGCGGGCAGGGCGGACTGCACCCCGTGTCGCTCACGCTCGAGCGCATCGAGGGCATCTTCGGCTCGATGGGATTCGACGTGGCCCAGGGCCCCGAGATCGAGACCGACTGGTTCAACTTCACCGCACTGAACACGCCGGAAGATCACCCCGCGCGTTCCATGCACGACACCTTCTACGTAGAGGGCGGCACTGCCACCGCCCCCAACCTGCTGCGCACGCACACCAGCCCGATGCAGATCCGCCATGCGGTGCAGCATGTGAAGAAGCACCGCGCTCTGCTCGACGCCGGCCAGGCCATGCCCGAGATCCGTGTGATCGCCCCGGGCCGCACCTACCGCGTGGACAGCGACGCCACGCACTCGCCCATGTTCCACCAGTGCGAGGGCCTGTGGATTGGCGAGAACGTGAGCTTCAAGGACCTGAAGGTGGTGTTCACCGACTTCTGCCGCACCTTCTTTGAAAGCGATGATCTGGTGCTGCGTTTCAGGCCCAGCTTCTTCCCCTTCACGGAGCCCAGCGCCGAGATCGACATCCAGTTCCAGACTGGCCCGCTGGCCGGCCGCTGGCTGGAAGTGGCCGGCTCCGGCCAAGTGCACCCCAACGTGGTGCGCAACATGGGGCTGGACCCCGAAAAGTACATCGGCTTTGCCTTCGGCATGGGCCCCGACCGCCTCACCATGCTGCGCTACGGCGTGAATGACCTGCGCGTGTTCTTTGACGGCGACATCCGTTTCCTGTCGCAGTTTCAGTGACCCTGCCAACCTGCCCCAGCCAAGCAAAAAAGTGAGCTGCCAGCGCTTGATTTCATTGGAATTCAAAGCCGTTTCATACTGAAACCAAGCCCCGAAAAGCGCAAGCAGCTATCTTTTCAAGAGCAAACGCCTCGAGCACAAGAGTTTCTACACCATGCAATTCCCCGAGTCCTGGTTGCGCGAATTCTGCAACCCCCCGCTGAGCACGCAAGAGCTGGCCGATACCCTCACCATGGCGGGCCTGGAGGTCGAAGAGCTGCGCCCCGTGGCGCCGCCCTTTACCAAGATCGTCGTGGGCGAGATCAAGGAGGCCGTGCAGCATCCTGACGCCGACCGCCTGCGCGTATGCCAGGTAGACGTGGGGCAGGGCGCGTTGCTCAACATCGTGTGCGGTGCGCCCAATGCGCGCGTGGGCATCAAGGTTCCGTGCGCGCTGGTCGGCGCGGAACTGCCGCCCGGCGACGACGGCAAGCCCTTTCTCATCAAGGTGGGCAAGCTGCGCGGTGTGGAAAGCCAGGGCATGCTGTGCTCGGCGCGCGAGCTCAAGCTGTCGGAAGACCACGGGGGCCTGCTGGAGCTGGATGCTTCCGCGCCTGTGGGGCAGGACATCCGCACGTACCTGAATCTGGACGACACGCTGTTCACGCTCAAGCTCACGCCCAATCTGGCGCATTGCCTGAGCGTGTATGGCATCGCGCGCGAGCTGGCGGCGTTGACCGGCGCACCGCTCAAGCAGCCGTCGTTCCCCGCCGTGCAGCCCACGCTGAATGACAAGCTGCCCGTGAAGATCAGCGCGCCCGACCTGTGCGGTCGTTTCTCGGGCCGCATCGTGCGCAACGTGAACACGCGCGCGGCCACGCCGCAGTGGATGCTGGATCGCCTGGCGCGCTGCGGGCAGCGCGGCGTGTCGCCACTGGTGGACATCTCCAACTACGTGATGTTCGAGCTGGGCCGGCCTTCGCACATCTTCGACCTCGACAAGATCCACGGCACGCTGGATGTGCGCTGGGGCCAGCCCGGCGAGCAGCTCAAGCTGCTCAACGGCAACACCATCACGGTGGACGAGAAGGTGGGCGTGATTGCTGACGACAACCAGGTCGAGTCGCTGGCTGGCATCATGGGCGGCGATGCGACGGCCGTGTCGGACGACACCCAACACATCTACATCGAAGCTGCCTTCTGGTGGCCCAAGGCCGTGGCGGGGCGTTCGCGCCGCTTCAATTTCTCCACCGACGCTGGCCACCGCTTTGAACGCGGCGTGGACCCGAGCCTGACGGTGGAGCACATCGAGCGCATCACGCAGCTCGTGATCGACATCTGCGGCACGCCCGAGACTGCCTGCGGCTCCATGGACGACCAACAGGTGAACCTGCCCAAGCCCCAGCCTGTGACGCTGCGCGTGGCGCGTGCGGCCAAGGTCATCGGCATGCCGCTCACGCAGGCACAGTGCGCCGATGCACTGCGCGGTCTGGGCCTGCCGGTGA
This sequence comes from Acidovorax sp., assembly GCF_022763525.1. Lineage (GTDB taxonomy): Bacteria > Pseudomonadota > Gammaproteobacteria > Burkholderiales > Burkholderiaceae_C > Acidovorax. The sequence continues at coordinate 34,345 of NZ_JALEGG010000090.1, read as the reverse complement.
CGGAAGGCGATGGCACGCTCACCGTCGCGCCGCCCTCGTACCGCTTCGATATCACCATCGAAGAAGACCTGATCGAAGAAGTGGCCCGCATGGTGGGCTACAACAACCTGCCCACCACGCCGCCACTGGCGCCAATCACGCCCAAGCTGCCGCCCGAAGCCACGCGCAGCCCGTTTGCCGTGCGCCGCCAGCTGGCCGGCCTGGGCTATCAGGAAACCATCAACTTCAGCTTTGTGGAAGAGCGCTGGGAGCACGAGCTGGCTGGCAACGCCACGCCCATCAAGCTGCTCAACCCCATCGCCAGCCAGATGAGCGTGATGCGCTCCACACTGCTGGGCTCGCTGCTGCAGGTGCTCAAGTTCAACCTCGACCGCAAGGCCGGGCGCGTGCGCGTGTTCGAGCTGGGCCGCGTGTTCTTGCGCGATTCCAGCGTGCAGAACACCGACACCACGGTGGAGGGGTTCCACCAGCCCATGCGCGTGGCGGGCCTGGCCTATGGCGCGGCCGACACGCTGCAATGGGGCCGCAAGGACCAGCCCATCGACTTCTTCGATGTGAAGGGTGATGTGGAGGCGATGCTCGCGCCGCTGCGTCCCACCTTCGAGGCTGCCACGCATCCCGCCATGCACCCGGGCCGCTGCGCGCGCGTGATGGTGGGCGGCCGCGCCATCGGCTTTGTGGGTGAGCTGCATCCCCAGTGGCGCCAGTCGTGGGACCTGCCCCAGGCGCCCGTTTTGTTCGAACTCGAGCTTGATGCCGTGCTGCAGCGCGCTGTGCCGCAGTTCAAGCCGGTGGCCAAGCACCAGGCCGTGGAGCGCGATGTGGCCGTGGTGGTGGCAGAGCGTGTCACGCACGCTGACATCATGGCCGCCGTTCACGCCGCAGCACCCGCGGGCATGTTGCGCTCGGCCGTGTTGTTCGACGTGTACCGACCCAAGGCACTGCGTCCCGGTGAAGAAGCCCCTGCGGGCGGCTTGGCTGCGGGAGAAAAGAGCTTGGCCGTGCGCCTGACCTTGGGCCGTGATGAAGCTACCTTGACCGAGGCCGAGATTGAAGCTGCCGTGCAGGCAGTGGTGGCACGCCTGGTCCAGGATACAGGCGCGCGGCTGCGCATTTAACGATGAGCTTGATGGGGAGTGATGCAGTGATGGAATTTGCTGTCGAAAGCCTGGAGACCCCGGCACTGACGAAGGCGCAATTGGCCGATCTGCTGTTCGACCAGATCGGTTTGAACAAGCGCGAGTCCAAAGACATGATTGACGCATTCTTTGATCTGATTGCGCAAAGCCTCGTTGAGGGCAAGGATGTCAAGCTGTCGGGGTTTGGGAATTTCCAGATCCGTACGAAGGCGCCACGCCCGGGGCGCAATCCGCGCACCGGCGAAGCCATTCCCATCAAGGCGCGCCGGGTGGTGACTTTCCATGCCAGCAGCAAGCTCAAGGAGCAGATCCAGACCTCGGCCGCAGGGTAACTATGTACCGATTTTGTGTCCTATTTGGCGGCTGCGGCTGGCGGGATGACCGCGTCTGCAGTACCCTTGTCGGCTTTCCCGTCTGAATCCCGATTCCATGGGCACCACCCTTCCTTCCATTCCTGCCAAGCGGTACTTCACGATTGGTGAGGTAGCGGAGCTGTGTGGCGTGAAGCCGCATGTCTTGCGCTATTGGGAACAGGAGTTCACGCAGTTGCGGCCCATGAAGCGGCGCGGCAACCGGCGCTATTACCAGCACCACGAGGTGCTCATGATCCGGCGCATCCGGGATTTGCTGTATGACCAGGGTTTCACGATCAGCGGTGCGCGCAACCGGCTTCAAGAGCTGGTCCACGCGGGCCGTGCCGATGCACAGGCGGATGGTGGCATGGACGGCGCTCATTCTGAGGGGGAGTGGGTCGAGCCACCGAGCATGCTGGTGGACAACGCGCGAGATCTTTCCATTGATGCGAAAGGGCTCGCGCTGGACTCCAATGCCATGCGCAAAGAATTATTTGAAATTCGTGCGCTACTTTCTCCGGGGTGACCTTTTTTGTGCATATAATCTAAGTCTTGTCGGCGTGTAGCGCAGCCTGGTAGCGCACTTGCATGGGGTGCAAGGGGTCGCGAGTTCGAATCCCGCCACGCCGACCATTGATAGCAAGAGCCCAGAACCGAAAGGTTCTGGGCTTTTTTGCTTGCAGCAGCCGATTTGGCGGCCTGGGTTGCACCGTTGGGCTGCATGGCCGACTTGCCCGCTGGGCGAAGGGATTCAATGATCGATGGACTCGTGGCGGGTCGCCTTTACGGCGACTGCGAACAACGTACCGACAAGACAGGGCGGCCTTTCTCCGTGGCCAAAGTCCGCGCCAGCACGGCAGAAGCCGAAATGTTGTTCGTGAACGTGATCGCCTTTGAAGCGAGCGTGTGCAGTGGCCTTCACCAATTGCGCGATGGGGATTCGGTAGCTCTGGCCGGAAGCCTGACACCCCGGGTATGGACGGACAAGCAAGGGATCACGCGGCCAGCACTCGACATGGTGGCGCATCGACTGCTCACATTGCAGGCCGGCTGATCGGCATTGGTGAATCGGTTGGCGTTGGCCCAACCTGTGCATTGTGCAGGCAGCCGGCAGGCGCTTGCTCCATGCGTTCAATTGGAATTTTTCGAGCCGGACGCGCCCGGCATGAATCCCAACGCCCGGAGTTCTTCCTCGCTGAGGTGTAGCTCGGTAAGCTCCGGTTGCCGAGGTTCCACGGCGCGCCGACGCTCGTAGCCCGCCGGTGGGCCATCCTCCTTCTTGCGTCTGTCTTGTCCACTGCGGCGGTCGTTGGTGGTCCGTCGTTCGACACTCATCTTCTAGCTCCTGGGGAAGGGAATCTCCACGGGCGGCGCTGGGAACAGCCGGAGCGGCCGCGGAGTTCTGGTCACTTCTGTGCAGGCAGTCTGCCGCAGCCGGAATCCTTTGCAAGCAAAAAGATGCCGGGATGACGGCGGGAGGACCATCCTTCGCCCAGCTTTGGTGACGCGCTGCACCGCCTTGAGGCGGTCGCCAGTATGGAAAGCAGGTCATCGAACGGCTGGGAGTCATCCATGCATCTGCGTGCGCCGCGAAGGTGCAGGAATGGTGCGGCACGGAATTTGCGATCTTCCGAGTACGTCCATGGGTGAGGCTGCCCGTGGACGGTTCGATCCCTCCGCTAATGATGGCGGAACCCCGGCTAGGAAGGATGTGTTCCTCCTCGCTGGCTCGTTCCATCCCCGCCGTGCCATCGCGGAGGATGCGCTGCGTTGATTGCCTCCGTGAAGGGGCGACGCACGGCATTCTCACCTGCCCTTCGAGATGGCCGGATCCCTTGCAGGAGATCCCGCATGAAAATCGTTCTTATCGGCCACGGCATGGTAGGCCAAAAGTTCCTCGAAAGTCTTGCCGACACCGGTCTGTCCGATGTGGAAGTGACCGTGCTGTGCGAAGAGCCGCGTGCCGCCTACGACCGGGTCCATCTTTCCGAGTTCTTCAGTGGCAAGGCCGCAGATGACCTCTCGCTGGTGGAGCCCGGCTTTTTTGAGCGAACGGGTTTTTCGCTGCGGCTCTCCACCCGTGCTGCGGCCATCGACCGGCGCAGCCGCACCGTCACCACCGCGGATGGCGAGGTGCTCAGCTATGACAAGCTGGTGCTCGCCACAGGCTCCAATCCTTTTGTGCCCCAGGTTCCGGGGCGCGACCGTGAACACTGCTTCGTCTATCGCACCATCGAGGATCTGGAGGCCATGCTGGCCTCCGGCGCCAAGTCCAAGACAGGCGTGGTGGTGGGCGGTGGGCTGCTGGGCCTGGAATGCGCCAAGGCACTGCGCGACATGGGCCTGGAAACCCATGTGGTGGAGTTCGCGCCGCGGCTGATGGCTGTGCAGGTGGATGAAGGCGGTGGCCGCGTGCTGCGCGCCAAGATTGAGGAACTGGGCGTGCAGGTGCACACTGGCCGCAATACGCAAGAGATCACCGATGGGGCCCGGGCGCGGCACCGCATGGTGTTTGCCGACGGCTCCTGGCTGGAGACCGACATGATCGTGTTCTCCGCCGGCATCCGCCCGCGCGATGAGTTGGCCCGCCAGTGCGTGCTGGCCATCGGCCCGCGCGGTGGCGTGGCCATCGACAGTGCTTGCCGCACCAGTGACCACAACGTGTATGCCATTGGCGAATGCGCTTCTTGGAACGAGCAGACTTTCGGCTTGGTGGCACCCGGCTACGACATGGCCCGCGTGGCCGCACGCCACATTGCGGGCGATGCCGACGCGGCCTTTGTTGGCGCGGACATGAGCACGAAGCTCAAGCTCATGGGTGTAGATGTTGCCAGCATCGGCGACGCCCACGGCAAGACGCCCCACAGCCGCACCTGCCAGTACGTGGACGAGCGCCGCCAGGTCTACAAGAAGATCGTCATCAGCGAGGACGGCAAGCAGCTGCTGGGCGCCGTGCTCATCGGCGATGCGGCGGAATACGGCACCCTGCTGCAGATGGCGCTCAATGGCATCACGCTGCCGGAAGACCCCGAGTTCTTGATCTTCCCGTCCAGCGATGGCAAGGCCAAGCCCGGCCTGGGCGTGGACGCGCTGCCCGACTCTGCACAGATCTGCTCGTGCAACAACGTCACCAAGGGCGGTATTTGCGCCGCCGTGGGCGAGGGTGCTTGCACCATCGCCGATGTCAAGGCGTGCACCAAGGCCGGAGCGACTTGTGGCGGTTGCGTACCCCTGGTCACCCAGGTCATGAAAGCCGAGATGGCGCGCCGCGGCATGGCCGTGAACAACCATATCTGCGAGCACTTCGCTTATTCGCGCCAGGAGGTCTATCACCTGGTGCGCGTGGGCCAGATCAAGAATTTTGAGGACCTGCTGGCCAAACATGGCACCGGCATGGGCTGCGATATCTGCAAGCCCGTGGCGGCCAGTGTGTTTGCTTCGTGCTGGAACGAGTTCGTGCTCAAGAAGGAACTGGCGGGCCTGCAAGACAGCAACGACTACTACCTGGGCAACATCCAGAAGGATGGCACGTATTCGGTGGTGCCGCGCATGCCCGGCGGCGAAGTCACGCCCGACGGCCTGATCGCCGTGGGGCAGGTGGCCAAGAAGTACGGCCTGTACACCAAGGTCACCGGCGGCGCGCGCGTGGACATGTTTGGCGCGCGGGTGGAGCAACTGCCACTGATCTGGGAAGAGCTGATCGCCGCAGGTTTCGAGTCGGGCCATGCGTACGGCAAGTCGCTGCGCACTGTCAAAAGCTGCGTGGGCTCAACTTGGTGCCGCTATGGTGTGCAGGACAGCGTCGGACTGGCCGTGGAGTTGGAGAACCGCTACAAGGGCTTGCGGGCACCTCACAAGATCAAGTTCGGCGTGTCTGGCTGTACGCGCGAGTGCGCCGAGGCGCAAGGCAAGGACATCGGTGTGATCGCGACCGAAGAGGGCTGGAACCTCTACATCTGCGGCAACGGCGGCATGAAGCCCCGCCACGCCGAGTTGTTCGCGTCCGACCTGACGAAGGAGGCGTTGGTGCGCCTGATCGACCGCGTGTTGATGTTCTACGTGCGCACGGCAGACCGGCTTCAGCGCACCAGCACCTGGCGAGAGAACCTGGAAGGCGGTTTGGCCTACCTTCAGGACGTACTGCAAAAGGACAGTCTGGGCCTGTGCGCTGAGCTTGAAGCCCAGATGCAGCAGGTGGTGGATAGCTACCAGTGCGAGTGGAAGACGGCCGTGACCGACCCAGAGACGCGCAAGCGCTTCCGCTCGTTCGTGAACAGCGACAAGGCCGATGAAAACCTGCTTTTTGTCGAAGAGCGTGGGCAGATTCGCCCTGCGCGCGCGGAGGAGCGCAGCCAGGCCAAGGTCATTCCCATCCGCCAGGCAGCATGAGCAAAGAAGAAGGAGAGAACATGAGTGCACTTTTGTTGAGCAGCACGCATCCCCTGTGGACCGACATCTGCACGGTCGATGACATCCTGCCGGGTACAGGCGTTTGCGCCTTGGTGGCTGGCCAGCACGTCGCGGTCTTCCGCACGAGCGACGACCAGTTCTTTGCCATCGACAACGTGGATCCGAAATCTGGGGCCAGCGTGCTCTCGCGCGGGCTGATCGGCAACCTGGGGGGGCGCATTGTGGTTGCCTCGCCGCTGTACAAGAACCACTTCGACCTGCGCACGGGGGAGTGCCTCGAGTTGCCTGAGCACTCCGTGCGCGCCCACGGCGTGCGTGCGGATGGTGGGCGAGTCCAGGTGGCGATGGTGTGATGCTGGGAAAAGCACTGAGCGAGGCGTGGCGAGTGAGTGGCCGGCGGTAGCATCAGCGAGATCGAGCCCTGGAGAAATGATATGCCCGACGTGGCCCTCGCACCCCTGACCGTTTCCAACCTTGTCCTGCGATCACGCCGGCTCGAGATTGACGCTGTGCGCCATCTGGCCGATCGTGCCATTTTGGTGGACGTGGTCGGCCAATTGATCGAGGGCCTTCAGCGGGAACGGGGCGCCTCGGGTGCCTACCTGGCGTCCAATGCGCAACGGTTCGCTGAGTTGCGCGCCAGCGTAGTGCAGGAAGTCTGCGCACTGGAGTCCAAGCTCAGGGAAGAGTTTGCGCGGCATCTGGAACCTGAACAGGGCGCCACAGCTAAAGCCCTCTCGCTGATGGCGTGGGTGCTGCTGGGGCTGGACTCGCTGCCGGCGCTGCGCAGCCAGATCGACAAGCATGCGATGACGGCGCACGACTCTGTCGCGGCGTTCAGCCACTTGATCGCCGGGCTGATCGAGCTGGTCTTCCATGTGGCCGACGCTGCCGGTCTGCCCAGCGTGTCCCGACAGTTGGTGGCCCTGCTGCACTTGGTCCAGGCCCAGGAGGAGGCGGGCCAGGAGCGGGCGATGGGTGCCTTGCTCTACGCATCGGGACAGGGCAGCGAAGCGCACCAACAGCGTGTGCTGCACCTCATTGACGCGCAAGAGCGCAGTCTGCGCGTGTTCACCGAGTTTGCCGATCCGCCGTTGCGCGCGCGCTGGGAACAACAGCAGCAACAGCTGGTACCCGCGATTGCCCAACTCGAGCGCCTGCGGCGAACCCTGTGCGTGGTGCGCCCTGGGGCTGCGCTGGACAGCAACCTGAGCGACCTGTGGTTTGACGTCTGCACCGAACGCATCACTGCGCTGTGGCAGTTGCAGGTCGAACTGGTCCGCTGCCTGCGGGAGGATTGTGCGGCCCTCATCCTTTCCTCCGAGAAAGAACTGCAGGACTCGCAAGGCTTGCTGCGTGGGTTGCGCGACAACCCGCCACAACGTACGCACGCCGTCGACCGCTTTTTTGACATGGCGATGGAGCCTGCCGCCGCGGCGTCCGACAACGGGCCACACGGCGCCGAGGCGACCTCTCTCATGGAACTCCTGCGGGCACAGTCGGTGCGCATGGCCAGCATGGAGGCGGAGCTGGAGGCCGCGCGCCGCGCGCTCAATGAGCGCAAGATCATCGAACGTGCCAAGGGGGTGCTGATGGCGCGGCTTGGCATGAACGAAGAGGTTGCCTTTCGCGTGTTGCAAAAGACCTCAATGGACCAAAACCGCCGTCTGCTCGAGGTGGCCGAGGCGACGCTGGCGCTGCCCGACCTGGCCTTTGCGAACCAGAGCCGCCGGGGGGACAAGTCCGCATGAGTTCTGCGACTGATGGCCAGAAGGTGTGCACCGCAATGGCGCTGAGGGCTTGGCACAGGCACGTCCTGATGGCGCACAGACAAGACACTCCGCCAATTGTTGTGGAACTGGTGAAATGCCGCCTCTCAAGGCCATGGAAGAGAGGGGGGCAAGCACCCGTGCGCTGGCCATGAAAAAAGCCCTGACTCTTGCGAATCAGGGCTTTTCATTTGGTGCCGGAGAGATGAATCGAACACCCGACCTTCTCATTACGAATGAGCTGCTCTACCGACTGAGCTACACCGGCGTAAGCCTCAAATTATAGCGCGGAATGATAGCTCGTCACGCGCTCTACTTCATTTTTTGAGCCCAGGATGACGCTCACGCGTTCGTGCAACTGGGTGGGCTGGATCTCCAGGATGCGTTGCTTGCCGTTGGTAGCAGCGCCGCCGGCTTGCTCCACCAGCCAGCCCATGGGGTTGGCTTCGTACATCAGGCGCAGTTTGCCGGGCTTGTTGGGTTCGCGCTTGTCCCAGGGGTACATGAAGATGCCGCCGCGGGTCAGGATGCGGTGCACGTCGGCCACCATGCTGGCGATCCAGCGCATGTTGAAGTCTTTGCCGCGCGGGCCTTCCGTGCCTTGCAGGCATTCGTCGATGTAGCGCTTCACAGGGGCATCCCAGTGGCGCATGTTGCTCATGTTGATGGCGAATTCCTTGGTGTCTTCGGGAATGCGCACGTTCTCCTCGGTCAGCACGAAGGAGCCTTGCTCGCGGTCGAGCGTGAACATGGCCACGCCGTCGCCCACGGTCAGCACCAGCGTGGTCTGCGGGCCGTAGATGCAGTAGCCTGCTGCCACCTGCGCGGTGCCGGGCTGCAAGAAGTCGCCGGCCTCCACGCCGCGGTCGTCGTCGGGCTTCTTGAGCACGCTGAAGATGGTGCCGATGCTGACGTTGACATCGATGTTGGAGGAGCCGTCCAGGGGGTCGAACAGCAGCAGGTACTCGCCCTGCGGGTAACGGTTGGGGACGAGGTAGATGCCGTCCATTTCCTCGGACGCCATGGCCGCAAGGTGGCCGCCCCATTCGTTGGCTTCAATCAGCACCTCGTTGGCGATGATGTCCAGCTTCTTCTGGATTTCGCCCTGCACGTTCTCGCTGCCTGCAGCGCCCAGCACGCCGCCCAGGGCGCCCTTGTTCACGGCATGGCTGATGCTCTTGCAGGCACGGGCCACCACTTCGAGCAGCAGGCGCAGCTGCGAGGGGATGAGGCCGTCCACCCGTTGTTGCTCAACGAGGTAGCGGGTGAGGCTGATGCGCTTCGTCATGGATGGATCTCTTTCGTGAAAATCAGTCGGCCAGCGCGCGGGTGACAACCTCGCGCACGTCGTTGGAGAGAGTGGGGCGGGCGGCGATGCGGGCGATGGCCTCGCGCGCGGACGTGCGCCAGGGTTCGGCCAGCTTCTTCCAGCGGTCCAGCGCGCGCGCCAGGCGAGCGGCCACCTGCGGGTTGATGGCGTCCAGCTCTGCCACGCGATCGCTCCAGAACACATACCCTGCGGCGTCGGCTCGGTGGAAGGCGCCGGGGTTGCCGCTGCAGTAGCTGAAGATCACGCTGCGTGCGCGGTTGGGATTCTTGAGGCTGAAGTCGGGGTGCTGCAGGAGCTGGCGCACCGCAGGCAGCACATTGCCGCCCCGGTCGGGCGCGCCGGCCTGCAGGGCAAACCATTTGTCGATGACCAGGGGTTCGTCCTTGAACAGCGCGTGGAAGCGGGCGAGGGCGGGGGCGGCTAGTGGGCTGCCGCTGACCACCAGGGCCGAGAGCGCGTTGAAGCGGTCGGTCATGTTGGCGGCGTCCTTGAAACGCTGGTAGGCCTTGCCGGGCCAGACTGCGTCCCCCGCTTTCTGGGCAGCGATGCACAGCATGTGCAGTGCCAGGCCGCTGAGCGCACGGCGGCCAGACGAAATCGGATCGGGGCTGTAGCCGCCCGTGTCCTGGTGTTGTTCCCAGGCCCATTCCCAGTCAGCCTGCAGCGCCAGCGCAAGTTGCTCGCGCATGGCTTCGCGCACGGTGTGGATGCGCTGGGGATCCACCACGTCCAGCTGCTCGGCAATGTAGGTTTCGGAGGGGAGCGTGAGCACCAGTTCCTTGAAGGCTGCGTCCAGCGCCGGGTTGCGCAGCACGGCCCGCATGGCGTCGACAAAGCCGCTGGGCAGGATGTGGTCGTCAAAATGGCTGCCAGCGCTTGTCTGTTGAGCGCTTCCAGCTATCTTATCGATAGCAATCCGAAGAGCGAGACGCTGGCCGGCTTCCCAGCGGTTGAAGGCGTCCGCGTCGTGGGCCAGCAAGGTCAGCAACTGGTCGTCGGTGTAGTCGATGTCCAGCACCACGGGGGCGCTGAAACCCCGCAGCAGCGAGGGCACGGGTTCGGCGTCCAGGTTGGTGAAGGTCAGCGTCTGCGATGCCTCGGTGAGCACGACCACGCGCGAGGTGGGCGCGGCGGCACCGTCCGCAGAGCCTTCGCCCGACAGCTGCAGGGGCAGGGCCGCTCCGGTGGTGGCGTCGATCAGGCCCAGGTCCACCGGGATGACAAAAGGCAGCTTCTCGCTCTGGCCGGGCGTGGAGGCGCAGCTTTGGGTCAGCGTGAGCGCATAGCACCGCGTGGCGGCGTCGTAGCGGCCCGTGGCGCGCACGCGGGGTGTGCCAGCCTGGCTGTACCAGCGCTTGAACTGCTGCAGGTGCTGCGCCAAGGGGCTTGCGGGGTTGGCGTCGGCAATGGCCTGCACGAAGTCGTCACAGGTCACGGCCTGGCCGTCGTGGCGCTCGAAGTACAGCTTCATGCCCTTGGCGAACCCTTCGCGGCCCACCAGGTTGTGCTGCATGCGCACCACCTCGGCACCCTTTTCGTAGATGGTGACGGTGTAGAAGTTGTTGATCTCGACGTAGCTATCCGGCCGCACCGGGTGGGCCATGGGGCCGGCGTCTTCCGGGAACTGGGCGGTGCGCAGCACGCGCACATCCTCGATGCGCTTGACGGCGCGGGCCGAGGGGCTGCCCGCCAGGTCCATGCTGAATTCCTGGTCGCGGAAAACGGTGAGGCCTTCCTTCAGGCTCAGCTGGAACCAGTCGCGGCAGGTCACGCGGTTGCCTGTCCAGTTGTGGAAGTACTCGTGGCCCACCACGCTTTCGATATTGGCGAAGTCAGTGTCTGTGGCAGTGGCTTCGCTGGCCAGCACGTACTTCGTGTTGAAGATGTTCAGGCCCTTGTTTTCCATCGCGCCCATGTTGAAGTCGCTGGTGGCGACGATCATGAAGCGCTCCAGATCAAGCGGTAGGCCAAAGCGGGCCTCGTCCCACGCAATGCTGGCCATCAGCGAGTTCATCGCGTGCTCGGTCTTGCCCAAGTCGCCAGGGCGCACATAGACCTGCAGCAGATGGTCGGTGCCAGCGCGGGTGCGGATCTTCTGTTCGCGCGCCACCAGCTTGCCGGCCACCAGGGCGAAGAGGTAGCACGGCTTCTTGTGCGGATCGACCCATTTGGCGAAATGGCGCCCGTCTTCGAGCTCGCCGCTGTCTACCAGGTTGCCGTTGGAAAGCAGCACGGGGTACTGCGCCTTGTCGGCGCGCAGCAAGACGGTGTAGCTGGCCATCACATCGGGACGGTCCAGGAAGTAGGTGATGCGGCGGAAGCCCTCGGCCTCGCATTGCGTGAAAAACGTGCCCTGGCTCACGTACAGGCCCATGAGCTGCGTGTTCTTGGCGGGGCAGCAGGTGGTGAAGATCTCCAGTGCAAAGGGCTCGGGTCCTTCGGGCAGGTTCTCCAGAACCAGGCGGGAGCCTTCCATCTTGAACGAAGTGCCCTGGCCGTTGACCAGTACGCGCGCCAGGTTCAATTCATCGCCATCGAGCTTGAGCGGCTGCGCGGCCACATCGGGGTTGCGGCGCAGGGACATGCGGTTGAGCACGCGGGTCTTGGCGGGGTCCAGGTCGAAGGTGAGCTCGACACTGTCGATCCAGTAGGCCGGGGCCGTGTAGTCCTCGCGGCGGATGGCGATGGGCTGGCCTGCGCCGTCGGCACTGCCGTCTGCGCTATGCAGTTGCTGCAACATGGATGCTCTCCAGAAAGTCGGTGTTCATGAGTTCGGTGTAGTCGCGCACGGCGGCAAGCACATGCGGCCCGGCCAATTGCTCGGGTGTGTGGGTGCTGCAGATGGCCACGGCGCGCATGCCCGCGCGGCGGGCGGCCTCAATGCCAAAGGGGGCGTCTTCAAAAACGATGCAATGGGCCGGGTCGGCCGCGACACGGCGCGCGGCTTCAAGGAAGATGGCGGGCTGCGGCTTGCCGGGCAGTCCCTCGTCGCCGCGTACGATGGCCAGCGGTGCGGGTGTCAGGGCCAGGTGGCCCAGCGCAAACTCCACGTTGCCGATGTCGCCCGCCGTGCCTACTGCCACCTTCAACCCGCGCGAATGCACCTGCGCTGCAAACTGCCGAAAGCCCGCCACCTCGGCGAAGCGGGGGGCGAACAGCTCACGGTAGATGGTTTCCTTCTCATGCGTGAGCGCGTCGGCCTCGTCCTGCGAAACAGGGCGGCCCAGCAGCTCCACGATGCATTCGGTGCCGTTCTTGCCCGTGGTGCGGGCCATGAGGTCGGGCACGTCGATGTCCATGCCGTGGCGGCGTGCAAACTCGACCCATGCACGCGCGTGCCAAGGCATGGAATCGATCATGGTGCCATCCATGTCGAAGATGATGGCGTCGGTGCGGGCCGTCATCGGTTACACGCCCTGCTTGAGCGAGGCTTCGATGAACACGTCCAGGTCGCCGTCCAGCACCTTTTGCGTGGCCGAGACTTCGACGTTGGTGCGCAGGTCCTTGATGCGGCTGTTGTCCAGCACGTACGAGCGGATCTGGTGGCCCCAGCCCACGTCGGTCTTGGTGTCTTCCAGTTTCTGCTGCTCTTCCTGGCGCTTACGCAGTTCGTAGTCATACAGGCGGCTGCGCAGGCGCTGCCATGCCACGTCGCGGTTGCTGTGCTGGCTGCGGCCGTCCTGGCACTGCACCACGATGCCAGTGGGGATGTGCGTGAGGCGCACGGCCGAGTCGGTCTTGTTGATGTGCTGGCCGCCCGCGCCGGAGGCGCGGAAGGTGTCGGTGCGCACGTCGGCCGGGTTGATGTTGATCTCGATCGAGTCGTCGATCTCAGGGTATACGAACAGCGACGCGAACGAGGTGTGGCGTCCCCCCGAGCTGTCAAACGGGCTCTTGCGCACCAGGCGGTGCACACCGGTTTCGGTGCGCAGCAGGCCGTAGGCGTATTCGCCTTCGATCTTGATGGTGGCGCTCTTGATGCCGGCCACGTCGCCGGGGGTTTCATCCTCAACCGTAGCCTTGAAGCCCTTGCGTTCAGCGTACTTGAGGTACTGGCGCAGCAGCATGCCGGCCCAGTCGCAGGCCTCGGTGCCGCCCGCGCCGGCCTGGATGTCCACGAAGCAATTCAGCGGGTCGGCCTCATTACTGAACATGCGGCGGAATTCCAGCTCTTCGATCAGCGGGCGCAGCTTGGCGGTTTCGGCCTCGATGGTGAGCAGGCCGGCTTCGTCGCCTTCCTCCTTGCTCATCTCGTACAGCTCGGCGTTGTCGGCCAGCTCGCGCGTGAGCTTGTCCAGCGTGACAACCACGCTGGAGAGCGATTTCTGTTCCTTGCCCAGTTCCTGGGCCTTTTTCGGGTCGTTCCAGACCGCCGGGTCTTCCAGCGATGCGTTTACCGTGCGCAGGCGTTCGAATTTGGCATCGAAGTCAAAGATACCTCCGTAACTCTTGCGTGCGCTGAGCCAGGTCTTCGAGGGTCGTGCCAATGAGGTTGATGCGTTCTGCGTCCATGGTGTTCTGTCCTGTGTGTTCTGTGGAGTAACCCACGATTTTCTCATGGGATGCCGATTCGTCCCGGCAATGCCCCCAGCGGGAACCGTTGGTACGCCCGCGCCAGCCCGCGCGGAGCAGAGTGCTATAAATTTGGTAGCTTCTGTCGCTGGATGGACAAGCGCGACGGCCGATTTTTACTAAGTTCTGGGGCTACGCGGCCAAAAACCGCTCGATCAGCTGCGCCAACTGCACGGGCTGGTCATGGTGCAGCATGTGCCCTGCGTCCTGCACTACAGCGATGCGGCAGTCGCGCACGTGGGTCAGCCGCTGGTGGTACTCATCCAGCGCGTACTTGCCCGCCCACCATTGGCCCAAGCTGTCGTCGCTGGCTTCCACCGCCAGCACGGGGGCGGTGATGGCTTCGTACAACGCCAGGGCTTCGTCCACGCGAAACAGCTGGGCGCTGGTGATCTTGTGGGCGGGATCGCCGAGAATCTCCCACTGGCCTTGCGCGTTGGGATGGGCCCAATGCTGTGCAAGCCACTGGGCCTTGTCTTCGGTGAGGCGGCGGTTGGTTTTCATCAGGCGCTGGGCCACGCCGGTCGAATCGCTGTAGGCCTTCAGGGCCATTTCCCCTCGCTCGAGCTTGCGGATCTCGTCAATCCACTGGGCGTAGCGGCGCGGTGCTTGCGAGGGGCGGGTGGCGGGCAGGCCGAAGCCTTCCAGGTTGACCAGCCGCCGGATGCGCTCCGGGCGCACGCCGGCATACATCATGGCCACGTTGCCGCCCATGCTGTGGCCTACCAGGTCCACGGGCGTGCTGCCCGCATAGTGGTCCAGCAACTGGTCCAGGTCGGCCAGGTAGTCTGCAAACTGATAGTGGTCGCAAGGCGCCGACAGGGAGGAGAGGCCGAACCCCCGCCAGTCCGGCGCAATGATTTGCCGGCCTCGCGCAAATGCCTCGTTGAAGGCGTCCACCATGAATTGATAGGAAGCTCCTACATCCATCCACCCGTGGGCCAGCACCAGAGGCGGCGTGCCTGGCGAGCCTTCGCCCCAAAGGCGAACGTGGTAGTTCAGGGTGCGGATACGGACGAATTCGGTGCGGAAGGCGCGCTGCGGTTGGTACATGCGGCAATTATTCAGCAGCCTCGACCGCCCCGTCAGTCAAGGCAGGGACAAAGCCAGGCACTCCGCGGATGGGTGCATAAGGTGCGTTTCACGTCGGCGGCCTGAGGCTGGCTGCACGCTGGCGCTTTGGCGTTGCGCACGGCCTGCCCTCGTCCCCGTAAAGACTTTGGCAATGGGCGCAGAAGTACGCCTTGCGCTTCGTTTGGCCGAAGGTGGCCTTGGTCAGCGGCAGATCGCAGCGCTGGCAGATGGATTGTCGGTGCGCCAGCCAATGCTGCTTGAGCACAAACGCTTTTTTCCATTCGAGAAAATCAAAGCTGTACTGCCGCGCCTCGCGCACCAGCTCGCGCAGCTTGGGCGCGGGCAGGGCGCCAACGGCAGACAGCGGATGCACACGGATGCGGTACAGCACTTCGTTCTTGATGATGTTGCCCACGCCCGCAAACACGTTCTGGTCGAGCAGTGCGTCACAGACCAGAGTGCCCGGCGCTGCCCGCAAGCGCTGAAGCGCGAGCGCGGGGCTCCAGGCATCCGACATCACGTCGGCCTGCCAGTCGTAGACCTGGTCCAGGGGCTCCTCGATGAACTTGACCGAGCATGTATAGACGTTGATCTCATCACCCCCATCGAACTGCAGGCTCAGGCGTGGCACGGCGTCCTTGCGTTCGTTGATGCGGTAGCTGCCAAAAAGAAGGAAGTGGATGCGCAGGCTGAACGTGGGCATCTCCACCAGAAAGTGCTTGCCCCAGGTGCGCAGGGCCACGATGCGCTGGCCCACCAGCCGGTTCTTGTCGATGGAGGTGTTGCCTTCTACCCGCGCGATCGTGCGGCCCGCAAAGGCGGCGGTCTGCTCACGCAGGATGACGAGGGAAGGGCCTTCGGGCATGGGGGCGGGGCTCTGCGCAATGGGGCGAAATCCATTATTCTGCGCAGTCCCTTCCTTGCTTGTAGTCCATCTTCCACCCTATGCAAAAAATCCAGCTCGGCACCAGCGACCTGCACGTTACCCCCATTTGCCTTGGCACCATGACCTTCGGTGAGCAGGTCAATGAAGCCGATTCGCATGCCATCCTCAGCCGTTCGCTGGAGCGCGGCGTGAACTTCATCGACACCGCGGAGATGTACTCGGTGCCAGCGAAAGCCGAGACCTGCGGATCTACCGAGACCATCATCGGCAACTGGTTTGCCAAGAATCCTGGAGCCCGCCAGAAGCTGGTGGTGGCCACCAAGGTGGCAGGCCCATCGCGCGGCATGCCGTGGGTGCGCGAGAACAAGGGCATGTCCGCCGCGGACATCGTTGCCTCTTGCGAAGGCAGCCTGCGCCGTCTGCAGACCGATGTGATCGACCTCTACCAGATCCACTGGCCCGAGCGCCACGTGCCCGCGTTTGGCACGCTGTACTACGACCCCGCCAAGGAGACCTCCGCCACCCCGATTCACGAACAGCTCGAAGCCCTGGCGGGGCTGGTCAAGGCGGGCAAGGTGCGCCACATCGGCCTCTCGAACGAAACTCCTTACGGCGTGCACGAGTTCGTGCGCCTGGCCGAGCAACACGGCCTGCCGCGCGTAGCCACGGTGCAGAACCCCTATTGCCTGATCAACCGCACGTGGGAAAACGGCCTGGATGAAACCTGTCATCGCCTGAACGTGTCGTTGCTGGCGTATTCGCCCCTCGGTTTCGGCCTGCTTACCGGCAAGTACGATGAGAGCGGAATCACCGGCCCGTCAGCGCCCAAGGGCGCTCGCATCGCGAGTTACGAATCGGTGCGCAAGCAGCGCTGGGGTCGCCCCGAGGCGCTGGCCGCATCGCGCCGCTACAACCAGCTGGCCCGCGACAACGGCATGACACCCACCCAGATGGCGCTGGCGTTCTGCTACACCAAGTGGCAGGTGGCCAGCACCATCATCGGCGTGACCTCGCTGGCACAGCTCGACGAAGACTTGGCCGCCTGGGGCACGACACTCACGCCCGAGGTGTTGCAGGCCATCGACGCGATTCGCTGGGAGCTGCGCGACCCCGCGCTGTAACCAGGCCCACCGCCACTTGCTGCTGTGAGCAGTGGTAGTGCCCGGCACGCTTGAGCGCAGCACGTTGCGTGCCCTATCGCAATTTCGCGCAAGGGGAAAGTGTTCAGTCGTCACAAGAGGTAATCCCTGCGGGTATTGCGGGAAGTCTGGTCACACCGCGGTTCTCGCGTTAGCCTGACGGGAACGTTGTTCCAAGGGTTTGCTGGCCTGGGCCCCCCTACCGATTGCTGCCCGGCCCAGGCACGCAGCCCGTTGCAAGCTGGCCACGTGCCTGACCGCCATGCCCGAACACCCTCTTGATAACTCTTCCATCGCGCTGGTCGATGCCTGCACCCAAGCATCCCTGGCACTGCTGGAAAACAACCTCACACCGCACGGCATCCTGGCTGCCAAGCCCACCAAGGCTGCCATTGCGCGGCGCTACACGCGCATCTTTGGCCGCGATGCCGCCATCTGCGTGATGGCAATGTGCGGTAGCGGCGTGCGTTCGCTGGAAGAAGGCGCTGTGGCCAGCCTTGACGCATTGGCTGCGCAGCAGGCTGCGAATGGACAGATCCCGAAGTACGTGGACCCCGAGGGGCAGGATGCGGATTTCTGGTACCTCGGCTGCATTGATGCCACGCTGTGGTGGCTGATCGCGGTGGACCATGTGCGCCGGCACGGCACTGTGGCCCCCGAGCACTGGGCGGATTCCATCGCCCGTGCCATCCATTGGCTGTTGGCCCAGGAACACCAGCACTTTCGCCTGCTGCAGCAGAACGAGGCCAGCGATTGGGCGGACATCATGCCGCGCTCGGGCTACGTGCTCTACACCAACGCACTGTGGTTTGAGGTGAAACGGCGCTTCGCGCTGCCGCAGGCGGAAGACACCTGCAATCACTTCAACCACCTGTTCAACCCCTTTCAGCGGGATCTGCACGAGTACCACCGGGCGCGGCTGCTGCAGCACTATGCCCGCCGTGGCCGCCGCGACCTTGACCTGTACCTGAGCTTCGTGAATCTCGCCGTGGTGGGTGATGAGGGTGATGTGTTCGGGAACCTTCTGGCCATCCAGTGCGGCCTGGCGGACAGGCCCCTGGCCCACCGCATCGTCAAGGCCATCGGCGCCGCGCACGCGCACGACCCGTATCCCGTGCGTGTGGTGCTGCATCCTCTTTCCGAGGCGCACGGGCTGTGGCGTGCCTACATGGGACGACACCGGCAGAACCTGGTGCACCAGTATCACAACGGCGGCATCTGGCCCTTTGTGGGTGGATTCTGGGTGATGGCCCTGGCCAAGCTGGGCCTGCGTACGGTGGCATGGAGCGAGCTGGTGAAGCTCGCGCAGGTGAACGCCCTGGACGAGTGGCGCTTTACCGAGTGGTTTCACGGCCGCAACCTTGCACCCATGGGGATGGCTGGCCAGAGCTGGAACGCCGCCACCTTTCTATTGGCGCGGCGGGCGCTGCAGGGGGACAAAGCCGCGTGGTAAGGCACGCGCCGCGTCTCCGCGCTTACCTTGGACCGCCCCCCGTACGCCTCAACGCGGGACTCATCAGCGAGGCAGACAGCCCGCAAAGCCCCTCGGGCTCGGTCCGGAGATGTCCGCCAGCGCCAGCGAAGTGATGGCGTCGCGCTGACCCGGGATCTTGGTCAGCTTCTGTCCGTTTTGCCAATGCCACTGCTGGCCATCAAAGCGGTAGATGAAGGTGTGCGTGCGGTTGGACAGCAAGTGTGCTGGCGTCAGCGGCACGGCTCGGGCCGCTGCCTCCGTAGTGGCCGTGGCCTGGGCCTCGTTGTCCTTGATGACGATCTTGGCGACGTAAGGGGTGACGGCCGATTCGGTACGGGTCACCTCGGATTGCACTTGCGCCGGGCTGTAGCCGGTCTTGATCCATTCGCCGCCAGAACCTGGCCGCAGATAGGGTTCGCGTGCTGCAATGAATTGCGTACACGACACCACGAGGGCATCGAACGCCTTCTGCGCCGGCCCGCCGGGCGCCTGCTGGCTGCAGCCCAGCAGAGGCAGGAGGCAGATGGCGGCCCACCAGGTCCGAGGTATCGAGAGCAGGGGCATCGGCGGGTGAGGCTTGAGTAGTGAGTGGATGTCGCGGTCGGCCACGATCTGGACCGGGCCCAGGTAGTCATTGTGCGGGGCAGTGCCACACGGCAGGCTTGATGGATGTCAAGTTTTGACTGGATCAACGCTGCAAGGGGCACTGGATGCCTGCCACCACGTGGGCAGCAGCGGGCGCAGCTCGGCGCTGGCAAAGCGCTCATCCATCAAATGCACCACGCCTTCATCAGTGGGCGTGCGTATCACGCGGCCGGCGGCCTGCACCACCTTCTGCAGACCGGGGTAGAGATACGTGTAGGTGTAGCCCGCGCCAAACAGGGCTTGCATGCGTTGGCGGATCTCTTCGTTGACCGGGTTGATCTGCGGCAGGCCCAGGGTGGCCACAAAGGCCCCGATCAGCCGCTGGCCGGGCAGGTCGATCCCCTCGGCAAATGCACCGCCCAGCACCGCAAAGGTCACGCCCTGGCTTGTTTCGGTAAAGCGGTCCAAAAACGCGCGCTGCTCGTCCTCGCGCATGCGGCGCGACTGGCACCAGTGCGGCACGTCGGGGTGCTGCTGGGAAAACAGTTCGGCCACCTGCTGCAGGTACTCGTAGCTGCTGAAAAACGCAAGATAGTTGCCGGGCCGGGCGCGAAACTGCCGGGCGATCAGCGCCCCAATGGGGGCCAGGGACGCTCGGCGGTCGGCGTAGCGTGTGGAGATGTGGTGCGCCACCCGCACCTGAAGCTGTTTGGCTTCGAAGGGCGATTCGGCGTCCAGCCAAACATGATCTTGCGGCAGGCCCAGAAGGTCCGCGTAGTAGTGCGCGGGCTGCAGCGTGGCGGAGAACAAGGTGCCGGTGTGCGCAGCGGCCAGCCGGGGCTGCAGGAACGGGGCGGGCACCACGTTGCGGATGCAGACCACCGAATCGCCGGCCTTGCTGGCCTTGGCGCCTCCGCGCGCCGAGGGCTGGTCCGGCCGGGTGATGTCCACCATCGAATGCGCGTCCAGCAGGTCGGCCATGCGCTGCAGGTGCAGCGCGTCGAAATAGAACGCCTGCAGCGCGGCATCGGGCTCCGTGGGGTGGTCGGTGAAGTGTTCGGTGAGCGTGGTGGTGCACTGCTGCAGCGCGGCCATCAGCTTGTCGGGGAATTCGCTCAGCACCGTATATGGCGCGGTTTGCGCCTTGTCCAGCGCCACCCAGACGCGGCGCACCTTGTCCAGCGCCTTCTTCACCGGCGCATGCTGCGCGGCGGTGGCGCTGCTGCGGGCCTGGGCCAAGGCGGCGGGCTGCAGCTCGGCGGTGAACATCTTGCGGCCGCGTTCCACCAGGTTGTGCGCCTCGTCCACCAGCAGCGCCGTGCGCCACTGGTTGGCCTGGGCCAAGCCATGCAGGAGCCCGCCCAGGTCAAAGTAATAGTTGTAGTCGCCCACCACCACGTCGGCCCAGCGGGCCAGCTCCTGGCTCAGGTAGTAGGGGCAGACATCGTGCTGCAGCGCTACCTCACGCACGCGGGCTTGTTGCAGGGCGGGGGCGGGGTGGCCAGCGCCGGTGGAGGCCAAGGCTGCGGCGCGGGCGGCGGGCAGGCGGTCGTAAAAGCCCCGGGCCAGCGGGCAGGATTCGCCGTGGCAGGCTTTATCGGGGTGTTCACACGCCTTGTCACGCGCCACCAACTCCAGCACGCGCAGGGGCAGCGCCGGTGCGCTGTCTGACAGGCGCGCCAGCGCATCCAGCGCCATCTGCCGCCCCGAGGTTTTGGCGGCCAGAAAGAACACCTTGTCGATGCGCTGCGTGGGCGCTGCCTTGAGCAGCGGAAACAGCGTGCCCATGGTCTTGCCAATGCCCGTGGGCGCCTGGGCCAGCAGGCAGCGGCCCGCCACCGCGGCCTTGTACACGGCCTCGGCCAGTGGGCGCTGGCCGGTACGAAAGCCGCCGAATGGAAACGCCAACGTGGCCAATGCCGCATCGCGGGCGGCTCGGTGGGCCAGCTGTTGTTCGGCCCAGGCAATGAAGCGCTGGCACTGGGTCTCGAAGTGCTGGCGTAGGTCAGCCGCGCTGCAGCGTTCGGTGAGCACCGTCTCTTGCTGCGTGCCCACGTCCAGATACACCAGGGCCACGTCGATGTGCGCCAGCTGCTCCTGCTCGCACAGCAGCCAGCCATACACCTTGGCCTGCGCCCAGTGCAGGTGACGGTGCGATGCCGGCTGGCGGTCCAGCTGGCCCTTGAACGTCTTGACCTCATCGATGCGCCGCTGGGCGGGGTCGTAGCCATCGGCCCGGCCGCGCACGAGCAGGCTCTGGTAGCTGCCGTTCAGCGCCACCTCGGTGCGGTAGCCCGCGCCGCGGCGCGATGCAGCCACGGCGTGGCCCGCTATGCCTTCCAGCGCGGTGGGCGCGGGTGTGAAGCGCAGGTCCAGGTCGCCCTGCTTGGCGGTGAACTCGCACAGCTCGCGCACTGCCACGGTGTAGGTCATGGCGCGGCGTCGGGGCTGCCAGCGGCAGCGGCGGGGGGCTCGCCCAGGTGGGCCTGGGCCAGCTCGTCCTCGCTGCGCAGCGGCGGTGCCTTGCACAGCGCCATCCACACCGAAAAGGGCAGCGTGCAGCGGTTGTGCCGCGCAGGGCGCAACAACTCGAAGCGGCCATCCTCCACGCTGCCATGCAGCACCCAGATGCCGAAGTGCTCGGGGATTTCATCAGGCTCGGCAATGCCTGCCGGGAAGACGTAGTAACACTCCTCGCACAGCCACTGATAGGCCTGCCGCTTGGCGTCGTGCCGCAGGTCCGACAGCAGGTCGGCCCGGCTCGCCTTCACCTCGTGCACCATGGGCTGCAGGTAGGCGGGCACCGAGGTATTGCGCACCGAGAACAGATCGGGCCGGGCCATGCGCCACACATTGGCAGCGGCGCGGGCAGCAGGGGCGTGGTCATCTTCGGCCCACAGCGGCGCCATGGCGGGCGCGGTGTTGGTGGGTGTATCGGCCGTGGCCGCAGGCGGCACCACATCCCCCATCGGCACGGTGTCGATCACCGCGCGCAGTGACAGTTCGGTCCACACGATGCGCCCCGAAGCCAGCAACTGCGCCGCAAACTTTTGCCCAAGCCGGTCGTGCAGGCTCAGCGCCCGCACGCCGCGCTGTCGGGCCTGCGCCAACGTGCGGATGCCTTCGTCGGTGAGGCGTAGGGTTTCGCAACCATCGGGTGCTGTGTGCAAACTGATCAGGCCCGCAGCCAGCAGGTCAATCTCCAACCCATCCTTGCACGGCCACCCCGCCGAGCGCCAGATCTGCATCAGGCGGGTGCGGTGAAAGCGGCTGAGCTGGGCAGGTGTAGAGGCCAACGTCTCGGATGCGGGCGCCGTCATATGAGCGAGGGCGGGGTGGTAAGAATACTGATTTTAATCACAGTATGAAATGGCCGCGCACCACCCAGTGCTCCCCTCACGGGCTTGTGTTTGCTGAAGGTTGGACAAGAAGTCCGTAGTGCTCAGGTCTGCGGTGTCGTGCAAAGTCAAACATGGTTCGCTTCAAGTTAGCTGCCATGTCCAGATCGCAGTCGAACGAGGCCACCTCGTCCTCTTCCGTGAGCGTCTTCGCCACGATTTCGCCAGTCGGCGCCACGATCAGAGAATGGCCAAACATCCTGAAGCCATCTTCCCGCCCACACTTGGCCGTTTCCACCAGCCAGGTGGCATTCTGGTAGGCCATCGCCTGCGCCATGATGAGGTGGTGATGCACCCGCAGCGGCTCCGGCTCGGCGTAGTGCAGGTTCTCGGCGGGCGTGTTGTAGCCCAGCGTGACCAGCTCGGCTCCCTTCAGAGCGAGCACCCTGAAAGCTTCAGGCCAGCGGCGATCATTGCAGATCAACATGCCCACGGCTGCGTTCATGTATTGCCAGACTCGAAATCCAAGGTCACCGACTTCGAAGTACTTCTTTTCCAGGTGTTGAAACGGCGCATCGGGTTTGTATTCGGCGTGGCCCGGCAAATGGATCTTGCGGTATTTGCCGGCAATTCGGCCATCGGGGCTGACAAGAATGGAGGTGTTAAAGCGCCGAATCTCGCCATTTGCGTCTACGACCTTTTCGGCGTATCCGATCGAGAACCCGACCGACAGCCTGCGCGCCTCGTCAAACAGCGGCATGGTTTCTGCGGATGGCATTGCCTCCTCGAAGTACAGGCGATCAACTTCGTCCTGGGCGTCCAGCCACCAGCGCGGAAAGAAGGTGGTAAAGGCCAGCTCAGGAAAAACCACGAACCTGGCTCCCACCGCATGGGCTTCGCGCAGTAGTTCGACCAGTCTGCGCGTGGCGTCGCTACGCGTGTCGCTACGCTGGATGGGGCCGAGTTGCGCCGCTGCGATCTTCAGTTTTCGTGTCATGCGCAATCCCTTGCGGGCTCGCCCAGCAGGTGAGCGACACGCATTGCACTGCCTGCAGCCAGGGTGAATCCCAATCCGCCATGGCCAAGGTTCAGCACTGCGTTGGGTACACGCGATCGACGCACGATGGGCACTGAATCCGGCGTTGCGGGCCGCAGGCCTGCCCAGGGAGCCGTGTCTTCCCGCAAGCAGAGGCCGGGATAGATCGTCTCCACTGCGTCCAGCATTTGGTCCACCCGCTCCGATGGGACATCGCGGCTGTAGCCGACCACTTCCGCCATCGCTGCAACGCGCAATCTGCCGCCGAGTGGAGCGAGCACCATCTTTCGGGAAAGGTCGGTCACACTGACGGTGGGAGGCGGGCTATCGGGACGCATTGCCAGTGTGACGCTGTAGCCCTTGATGGGGTAGATGGGGAGTCGCTCGCCAAGGGAGGCCGCCAACCCGCGGCCGCCAACCCCTGCGCAAAGGACAAACGCGTCCGCTTCCACCTCGCCTGCCGCAGTGACTGCGGCGCGTGCCCGTCCATGGCGCTGAACTATCCTGCGCACCTCCGAGCCGTATACAAAGCGGGCTCCGCGGGCTCTGGCGGCGCCCTCCAGAGCCTGGCAATACAGGTGAGAGTCCCCCACGCATTCGGTCGGCGTCCATACACCGCCGGCGAAGCGGGACGCATAGTGCCGTAGCGCGGGTTCTCTGGCCACGCACTCGTCGCGGTTAAGCAATTCCTGCCGCACGCCGGCATGTGCTTGGGCGGCCACCTGCGCCGCCTGGCTGGCGAGAACGCGCGCGTCTGGGCACAAAACAAGCTTGCCATTGCGGGCGAAATTGAACGCAAGCTCGCCCTCATTCATCCAACTTTCAAGCGCAGCCCGGCTCTCCTGCGCCAGCGCAAGCAGCGCGTTTGTACCGGCCAATGTTCGCTTGCGCCGACATGCCCATAGGAACCTTGCACCCCACAGCCACTGTCGGGTGTCCGCCTGCAAACGAAAGCGCACGGGGCTGCTTGCGCCAAACAGGTACCGTGGCAAGCTGAAAAACGTTGATGGGCTCGCGAAAGGTTCCACATAGCTGTAGCTCAGTTGGCCACCGTTGGCGAAGCTGGTTTCCGTGCCGGCCGCAGAAGCGGCATCCACCACCGTCACCTCGTGTCCCGCCTTCTGCAGGGTATAGGCCGTTGCGCAGCCAATCACGCCAGCCCCGATGACGCAGACTTTCATACCGTTTCCCTTCGAGCCGCGGCCTTATGGCGCGCACAAGCCAGCCAAGCCGCAGCCAGGTCCGCGAGGCCGATCCCCACCGACTTGAATACCACGATGTCTGACGATGACTCCCGCCAGTTGGCGCGTCCTGTCAACAGTTCGGGAAGATCCACGAGGCGGTCAGGCGACAGGGCACCACACTTCAGTCCCAGCACTACCTCGCCGGCTTCTGAAATGCTCTGTGGTTTCCATTCGACGACGACCCGTGCTGCGCGACACAGTGTGGTTTCATCCAGCTCGCTGCCATTGGGCAAGCTGGTCCCCATGGCGATCACCGTCGTGCCGGGAGCCAGCCGCTTTCCGTTGAACACCGGAGTTTTTGACCGGGTGGCCGTGATGACGAGGCCCGAGCGCTCAACGCTATCGACGCTGGCGATCTTCAAGCGACATTTGAAGGCTGGCTGCATGGATGCAAGCAGTTGCGCGTCCACCGCGGGGTCCACAATGTGAAGCTCCTGCATGGGTAGGGCGCCATCGAGAGCGGCACCGATGCTTCGGCCAATGGTCCCGAAGCCGAATATGCACGCGATCTCGGGCACGCCCTGGCAGGCCGCCCGTGCGGCCAAGCGCGCCATCGCGGCGGTGCGGAACCGGGTGATCTCAGTGCCCGGCAGCACTGCGACGAGTTCGTTGCGATGCAAGTCGAAGAGGTTCAATGCGAAAGCAAAACGGCCCTCGATGGTCGGGTAGCATTTCACGGCCGCAATTTGGTGCCGAAGCCAGATGGCGCCCATGGCGCTGAGCTTGACTGGTCCGCAGTCCACGCGACTGCGGACCATGGCCTGGGCCTGCGATCGGCCGAGGTCGCCAAAGGCGGAAACCAAAGCATCTTCAGTTCCTTCATAGTCCAGCAGGTTGCTCACCTGCGCGTCGTTCAGAATGTTCACGGTGTTGTTGTCATCTAAGGGGTGAGTCGGCGTCCTGCGTGGCTTTCCAGGACTTGCCCGTTCTGCATGGCCAGCTTGCCGTTCACGAAAACGGCATGGATGCCTGCGGGCGGGGCTTGCGGGTTCTCGTAGCGCGCCCGGTCTTCCACTGCCTCTGGATCGAACAGCACCAGATCGGCGACATGGCCAACAGCCACCGTCCCCCGCTGGGCCAGACCGAAGCGCTGGGCCGGCAAGCCCGTCATCTTTCGGACGGCTTCCTCCAGTGTCAGTAGCCGGCGTTCGCGAACGTAGTGCGACAGCACGCGCGGAAAGGTTCCCCACAGCCGAGGGTGGGGGCGAGCATCGTGCGGCAAACCGTCGGAGCCCACCATCGTGAGAGGGTGCGCCAATACCCGGTCCACGTCTTCGGTCGACATGCCAAAGTAGATCGCCCCGCCAGGCAGAAGGCGTGTCGCAGCTTCCTCGAGTCCCACATTCCAATCCCGCGCGATCGACTCCAGCGTCCGGCCTGCACATTCGGGATGCGGCTTCGACCAGCTGATCAGTACATGGCCTGTAGCGGCGGCCTTGGCGGGCGACAGCATCGTGGACGACGCTTCGTAGGGGTAGCAGTCCAGGCAGACCGCTTGCGTGCGAGCGGCGATGTCGACCGCGCGAAGCGTGTGGCGCGTGCGACCGAAGTTCTTGCTTCCCACAACCTTGTGATGCGACAGAACAAGCCGCACGCCAGCCATGGCTCCCACATCGAGAGCCTCCTTCAGCGCTGCGTCGATCTGGTCGCCTTCGTCCCGGATGTGCATCGCCACAATGCCGTTGCGTTCACCCACAGGCCCGCACACCGCCAGCAGTTCATCCGTGCCTGCCGCTCGCGAGGGCGGGTAGAAAACGCCAGTGGAGAGGCCAAAGGCCCCGTCATCCATCGCGTGCGCTACCCCACGGCGCATGCACTCGGTTTCTTCTGCGGTTGCAGGCACGCGCCAGTCAGCAAGGTGGGCTACCCGCAACGTGTTGTGGCCCACCAGCGGCACCACGTTCAGGGCCGGGCGCGCATTGTCGAGCGCGTCCAGATAAGCGCGAAAGCTGGGGAAGCGATAGCTGTCCGGGCCCAGCAGGTCCAGCGGTGCGGGCGGATGTTGCGTCACCAGCGGAGCCAAGCTGATGCCGCAGTTTCCGGTCACGACCGTCGTCACGCCTTGCATCAACTTGGGGTGTGGAATGCGCCGCTCAAGCACCAATGCGTCGTCGTGCGAGTGCGTGTCGATGAACCCGGGGCACAGGATCTTGCCGCTGGCGTCCATCTCCCTGGGCGCAGTTAGCTGACCAGGTGGTGCAACTGCCACGACGGTATCGCCTTGCAGCAGTACGTCGGAGCGCACGCGCGGAGCACCAGTGCCGTCCACCACCTCGGCGCCACGGATCAGCAGGGGAGAACTAGGGTCACCCATTAGTCGACCCTCGCACCAGAGCGCTTGATCACATCCCCCCACTGCGTGCTTTCAAGCTTTGCCATCGTCATGATGAGGTTGGACGTGGACGCCATGGTCTCAAAAGCCAGGTCCTTGTATTTCTCCCGGATCGCTGGGATGGAGAGGATCCTGTTGATTTCCGCATTCAGCCGCGCGGTGATGTCTTTGGGCAGGTTTTTGGGCCCGACGATGCCGCCCCACGCCGTGGTTTCGTATCCCTTCACCCCCGCCTCCTGAATGGTCGGCAGGCTAGGAAAGTAGGGAGAGCGGCGCGCGCCGCTCACACCAAGAGCGCGCACACGCTGCGACCGTATATGCGGGCCACAGGACGAAAGGTTGTCAAACATGACGTCGATGGTCCCGGCCATCAGATCGTTCAGGGCGTTCGGACTGCCCCGGTAGGGCACGTGCGTCATGAATGTCCCGGTCAGTGACTTGAACAGCTCGCCGCCCAGATGTCCCGTCGTTCCGTTGCCCGCCGACCCCATGGATAGCTTGCCTGGGTTTTGCCTTGCATACGCCACGAGTTCCTGGACTGTCTTCACCGGCAGAGTGTTTCGCACCATCAGCGCGTTCTGCACGGTTCCGATCAGAGCGACCCCGGTGAGTTCGTCCGGGTCATACGGGAGCTTCGCATACAAGTGTCGGTTGATCGCGAGCGTCACCACGTTGCCGTAGCCCAGCGTGTAACCATCGCCTTGCGCTCTGAATACCTCCTGCATACCAATGTTGCCGCCTGCGCCGGGTTTGTTGTCGATCACGATTGATTGACCGATGGCGGGGCCGAGTTCGGCGGCCAGAACGCGACAGATGAGATCAGGCGTGCCGCCTGCGGCGGAAGGAACCACCAGCTTGATGGGCCGCGATGGCCAGGCGTCCGCACGGCCCAGGGCAGGCGCCGCGATGGCGGCAGCCCCGACCGCCAGTCGCTCAAGCGCCCGACGACGGGGAAAGTTGGTTGTATTGAAAGTATTCATGGAAGATTGCTCCTCATTGCGGGTGAAGCAACTTTATTGCCTTGAATAACTCAGTCACAATCGAATTGTTTTAGATATCGCATCAATTTTCCGCATATGACTTCTCTTCCGTCTTTGATGTCCCTGAGGTGCTTCGAAGCCAGCGCACGGCTGGCAAGCTTCACGCGCGCAGCCCAGGAGGTGCATCTTTCTCAGGGTGCAGTGAGCCATCAGGTGATCGGCTTGGAAGAAATGCTTGGGATTCGGCTGTTCACGCGGCGACGGGCGGGGCTGGAACTCACCGCAGTCGGTCGCGGCTATCTAGACCAAGTCGCCATGGCGCTGAGACAGATTGAGCGCGCGACCCAGGAAGTTTTGACAAACAAGGGACGAGGAGGAACCTTGAACCTTTCGGTCGCTTCGAGTTTTGCCTCTTACTGGCTCATGCCGCGTCTCGCTTCGTTCGTGTCCGCGCATCCTGAGGTCACGTTGAATCTTTCCACCAAGATCGGCCCAGTGGACTTTCGAGCTTCCCCGCACGACGCGTCCATCGAGTTCTGCTCTGGAGCATCGGGGGACATCATTGCGGACAGAGTGTTGGATTTGAAGTTGCAGCCCTATGCAGCTCCATCCGTGGCGCGCCGTTACATGAAGGCAAGGGCTCGACAGCTCGCGCCGGACGCACTGCTAAGCCTGCTGGGGAACGAGCCTCTGATCCGGCACACTACGGTGCAGGAGGCGTGGCCGGGCTGGATGGCGACCGCGTTCCCCAATGCTGAGTTGGACCCGCGCCAAATGCATGGCGGCCCGGTCTACGACCTTTTGTCGATGGCATTGAATGGAGCGATCGCTGGAATTGGCGTGGCCTTGCTTCCGCAGTATGTGGCGCATGGGGCCGTTGGTTCGGGGCAACTTGTTCAGCTTTCGCGTTTGAGCTGGACAGCGGCTAACGCCTACTATCTGCGCCAGCCCTCATGGAAAGGTGATTTCGCTCCGCTGCAGAAGTTTCGCGATTGGCTGCTTCGGTCGGGCAGCGGGCAGGAGAAGGACGGCGTGGGCTGATCTCCAAAAGACCAGAGGGGTCCGGTGTGTCGATTGAAAAGCGCCCAGCGGCATAGCCGCACCCATCGCGAGGACAACGGACACGGCTTGCAAACTCACGATCAAAATCACGATAGGCGTCGTGCTCCTTCTGAAAGAGTGCAAACAGAGGTTTCGATTCGCCGTGTTGACTGTGGGTTTGAAGCGGCCGCAGTGTCAAAAATAGAACCGGCAGAGAATCCTCAGCAGCTGCCTGGCGGCTTCACCACTCCGCAAAACTCCCGTCCCGATGTCGCCACACGGGGTTCCTCCACCGGTGTCCCTCCTGCGCCCGCTCGCGCACATAGTCTTCGTTCACCTCAATGCCTAGCCCCGGCCCGGTGGGGATGGCCACCATGCCGTCCTGGTACGCAAACACCTCGGGGTTGGACATATAGTCCATCAAGTCATTGGCCTGGTTGTAGTGGATGCCCAGGCTCTGTTCCTGGATGAAGGCGTTGTAGCAAACGGCGTCCAGCTGCAGGTTGGCCGCCAAGGCAATGGGCCCCAGCGGGCAGTGCAGGGCCAGGGCCACGTCGTAGGCCTCGGCCATGCTGGCGATCTTGCGGGTTTCGGTGATGCCGCCTGCGTGTGAGGGGTCGGGCTGGATGATGTCGGCGTAGCCTTCGTGCAGCACGCGCTTGAAGTCCCAGCGGGAGTACAGCCGCTCGCCCAGGGCGATGGGGGTGGACGAGATGCGGGCGATTTCCTTCAGCGCCTCTTCGTGTTCGCTCAGCACGGGCTCTTCGATGAACATGAGCTTGTAGGGCTCCAGCTCCTTGACCAGCACCTTGGCCATGGGCCGGTGCACGCGGCCGTGAAAGTCCACGCCAATCCCCACGTTCGGCCCCACGGCCTCGCGTACGGCGGCCACGTTCTGCAGGCAGCGTTCCACCTTGTCGTAGCTGTCCACGTACTGCACTTCTTCGGTGCCGTTCATCTTCACGGCCGTGAAGCCGCGTGCCACGGCGGCCTGGGCAGCGGCCGCCGTCTCGCTGGGGCGGTCTCCGCCGATCCAGCTGTAGACCTTGATGTGGCTGCGGACATTGCCCCCCAGCAGCTCGGACACGGGCACGCCCAACGCCTTGCCCTTGATGTCCCACAGGGCCTGGTCGATCCCGGCCAGTGCGCTCATGTGCACGCCGCCGCCCCGGTAAAAGCCGCCCCGGTACAGCACGGTCCAGTGGTCTTCGATGTGGCGCGGGTCTTTGCCAACGAGGTAGTCGGCCAGTTCATCGACCGCAGCCGCCACGGTGTGGGCGCGGCCCTCCAGCACGGGCTCACCCCAGCCGGTGATGCCTTCGTCGGTTTCGATTTTGAGGAAGCACCAGCGCGGCGGGACGATGAACGTAGTGAGTCGGGTGATCTTCATGGGGGCTGGGCAGTCGGTTCAGAAATGCTGGGTTGTCTGGAGCGAGTAGGGGGCAGTTCAGGCAGTGGCGGGCGCGGTTCCAAACGACGCCTGCCACGCCCGCGCAAACGCCGCGGCTTTGTGTGCCACCTCGGGGGCCTGGTCACCGGGCCGGTACAGGGCCGAGCCCAGGCCAAAGCCGCTGGCGCCCGCTGCCGCATAAGGGGCAATGCTCTCGGGCACGATGCCGCCCACGGGCACCAGTGCCATGGGCGGCGTGATGACGGCGCGCCAGGCCTTGAGCACATGGGGCGGCAGCGCCTCGGCAGGGAACAGCTTGAGCATGTTGGCGCCCGCTGCCAGCGCGGCATAGGCCTCGGTCAGCGTGGCCACGCCGGGCGCGCAGGCCATGCCGGCGGCGCGGGCCGCGCGGATCACGTCGGGGTCGCTGTGGGGCATGACGATGATCTGCCCACCGGCTGCGGCCACATCGGCCACGGCATCGATGGAGAGCACCGTGCCTGCACCCACGAGGCAGTCGGCGGGCAGTGCATCGCGCAGCGCGCGGATGCTGGCCAGCGGCTCGGGGGAGTTGAGCGGCACTTCGATGATGCGAAACCCTGCGTCGTACAACGCATGGCCGATGGCCACCACCTCGTGCGGCTGCACGCCGCGCAGGATGGCGATGAGCCCGCAGCGCTGCAGGATGTGGAACAGGGCTTTGTCGATGGGGTTCATGCGGCCAGACTCCCGGCGGTGAAGGGGTGTGAGGAGGAGGGGGCTGGCGCAACGACCAGCCCTGCCGCCAGCGCGATCTGCCACAGCCCGATGGCCGTGGCTTGCGTGGCGATGGTGGGGGCGGCAAAGCCGTAGGTCTGCAGCGCGATGGCGTAGCGGCGGCACAGGTCGGGCTCGCCGCAGAGCACCAGCGTTGGTGGTGTTGTTGGGGTTTGACCCTGCACGCGGCTCAGACTGGCCACCTCGTACCCGATTAGCAGGCCCGAGAGGTAGTCCGCTTGCGCGGTAGGCGCCAGCGCGCCGGTCAGCCCCAGCGTGCGGGTGCTGAAGATGTGCGAGAGCAGTCCCAGCGCGGCATCGCTGCCCCGCGCCACCTCCAGCCCGCGCGCAAAGGCATCGTCGTCGGGTGCCGCTGCGGCCTGCATGGTCTTGCCCAGAATCGTGTGGCCGCGCAGTGCGGCAAACACCTCGCCGGTCATGAAGGTGTGGAACTGTTCGATGCGACCCCGGCGTGCCAGCACCCATTTGCTGTGGGTGCCGGGCAGGCCGATGAGCACGGGCGCATCCGCAGGCAGCGCAAGGCCCGCCAGCACGCCCAGCACCTGGGTTTCTTCGCCGCGCATCACGTTGGGCAGCGCGCCTTGCTGCAACAGGCCCGGCACGATGTGCAGCGGCGGACCGTCGCGCCGCTCCACCAGCGTCAGGCCCCGCGCCAGTGCATCGAGCGAGGTGGGCGTCGGCAGGTACTTGGCCTCGCGCCAGCCCTGGGCGCTGCCCACCATGCCGCAGGCCAGCAGAGGCAGGCCGGGTGTGGCGGCCAGCCAGTCGCCGCAGGTGTCTTGCAGTGCGCGTTCAAAGGCCGCGCCAGGTTCGGGATCCGCAGTGCCGTTGATCGCAGGGGGCAAGTTCATAATGCCCCAGGGACGGTGCCGGGTTTCCAGCACGTGGCCGCGGGTATCCATGCGGAAGGCGCGCAGCGCGCTCGTGCCCCAGTCCAGGGCGACCAGGCTGGTGCCTGAGAGGTCGGCGGTGTCGGCCATAGCCTGCTTATCTGGCCCAGCGCAGCACCAGCGGGTCCAGCCGCCGCGCGATATCGATCAGGCCGCGCCGCACCTCGGGGTGCATGGGGGGGAAGGGGTGGCGGCCTGCCTCGCACGCGATCACGCCGCCTTCCTTCATCAGCGCTTTGGCCGTGAGGATGCCGCCCTGGCGGTTTTCGTGGTTGATGAGGGGCAACCAGCGCTGGTAGAGCGCAAACGCCTGGTCCATGTCGCCCTGGCGGTGCGCCTCGATGATGGGGCGGATACCGTCGGGGAACGCGCCGCCTGTCATCGCGCCGGTGGCGCCGGCATCCAGGTCGGCCAGCAGGGTGACGGCTTCTTCGCCATCCCACGGGCCTTCAATCGCGTCGCCGCCCAGGCGGATCAGCTCGCGCAGCTTGCTGGCGGCGCCGGGCACTTCGATCTTGAAGTAGGCCAGGTTCTCGATCTCCTGCGCCATGCGCGCGAGGAACGGTGCCGACAGCACGGTGCCACTGGCGGGCGCGTCCTGCACCATGATCGGAATGCGGATCGCGTCGGACACACGGGCATAGAACTCGTAGATCTGCGCCTCGGGCACGCGGAAGGTGGCGCCGTGGTAGGGCGGCATGATCATCACCATGGCCGCGCCCATGGCCTGCGCGGCGCGGCTGCGCTCGGCACACACGCGCGTGCCATAGTGGGTGGTGGTGACGATGACGGGCACACGGCCTGCCACATGCTCCAGCGATGTGCGGGTGAGAACCTCGCGCTCCGCATCCGACAGCGAGAACTGCTCGGAGAAGTTAGCCAGGATGCAGACGCCATCCACGCCCGCATCGATCATGAAGTCGAGGCAGCGCTTCTGGCTGTCGAGGTCGAGCGTGCCGTCTTCGTGGAAGGTGGTGGGCACCACGGGGAAGATGCCTCGGTAGCGAGGGTTCTGGAGGGAGTGAGTGGCTGGCATGGCGGGTTTCAGAAAATACTGAAGAGAAATATGGCTCTAGCGCTTATCTGTAAAGCGCTGACAGCTATCGAACTTGTAGCATGCTTCTGTGGCAGGCGCGAAGCGCCTCAGGGGGGTGTTCCACATCAATGTGAATGGCGAGGCACCGCAGCTCCCCGGCAACCCACCAGGAAGTCGAAGTCGCAGCCGTCGTCCGCCTGCAGCACATGGTCCACATACAGCCGCCGGTAGCCGCCGCGCCCGCCCTGATCGGTGTTGTCCAGCGCCGCCAGGCGCGCGGCCAGTTCCTCGTCGCTGATGTCCAGGTGCAACCGGCCGTTCTCGCAATCCAGCTCGATGTAGTCGCCGTCGCGCACGGTGGCCAGCGGGCCGCCGGCAGCCGCCTCGGGTGCCACGTGCAGCACCACGGTACCGTAGGCCGTGCCACTCATGCGAGCATCGGAGATGCGCACCATGTCCTTCACGCCCTGGCGCAGCAGCTTGGGCGGCAGGCCCATGTTGCCCACCTCGGCCATGCCGGGGTAGCCCTTGGGGCCGCAGTTCTTGAGCACCATCACGCAGCTGGCGTCGATGTCCAGGTTTTCATCGACGATGCGCTCCTTGTAGTGCTCCAGGTTCTCGAACACCACGGCGCGGCCCCGGTGCTTGAGCAGTTCCGGCGACGCGGCCGAGGGCTTGAGCACGGCGCCCCGCGGTGCCAGGTTGCCGCGCAGGATGCAGATGCCACCGTCGGCAATCAGCGGGTTGCTGATCGGGCGGATCACCTCGTCGTTGTATTGCGGGGCTTCGCGCACGTTGTCCCACAGGCTCTTGCCGTTGACGGTGAGGGCGTTGGGGTGGGGCAGCAGGCCGTTCTCGCCCAGGCGGCGCAGCACGGCGGGCAGGCCGCCCGCGTAGTAGAACTCTTCCATCAGGAAGCGGCCCGAGGGCTGCAGGTCCACCAGCGTGGGTGTGCCGCGCCCGATGCGCGTCCAGTCCTCCAGGTCCAACTGCACGCCGATGCGGCCTGCGATGGCCTTGAGGTGGATGACCGCGTTGGTCGAGCCGCCGATGGCGGCGTTGGTGCGGATGGCGTTCTCGAACGCCTCGCGGGTCAGGATCTTGGAGAGCGTGAGCCCTTCGTGTGCCATCTCCACAATGCGCTTGCCCGACATGTGGGCCAGCACATACCGGCGCGAGTCCACTGCCGGGATGGCTGCGTTGTGCGGCAGTGATGTGCCCAGCGACTCGGCCATGCAGGCCATGGTGCTGGCCGTGCCCATGGTGTTGCAGGTGCCGGCGGAGCGTGACATGCCGGCCTCGGCCGCGAAGAACTGGTGCTCGTTGATCTCGCCGGCTTTCAACGATTCGTGCAGGCGCCATACGGCGGTGCCCGAACCGATGTCCTTGCCGTCGAGCTTGCCGTTGAGCATGGGGCCGCCCGTGACCACGATGGCCGGCACATCGCAGCTGGCCGCGCCCATCAGCAGCGCGGGCGTGGTCTTGTCGCAGCCCACCAGCAGCACGACCGCGTCGATGGGGTTGCCGCGAATGGCCTCTTCCACGTCCAT
>NZ_JALEGG010000008.1 GCF_022763525.1 Acidovorax sp. | reverse complement strand
GTGCTGGCAATGCGCACTTCAAACCCTTCATCGCCCGAAGTGTCCTGCGCGGGCGCACCAAAGTACTCCAGGTGGATGCGGTCCTGCGCCCAGCCCAGGCTTTTGGCAGTGTTCACCACGTAGTCGATGAAGCCCGCCGGGCCGCACACGTACAGGCGCGCGTCGGGGCCGGGCTGCGTCAGCACGGCGGGCAGGTCCAGCTTTTGCTCGGGCGCGCCCGCGTCGAAGTGAAAGTGCACGTGCGGCGCCATGGGGGATACGGTGATCTCGTCCACAAACGCCGTGCGCTCGGCCGAGCGCGTGCAGTAGTGCAGCGTGAACTGAGCGCCCGTGCGCGCCAGCCGGTCGGCCATGCACAAGAGCGGCGTCACGCCGATGCCGCCCGCCAGCAGCAGGGTGCGCTGAGCGGGGTGCAGCGCAAAGTGGTTGCGCGGTGTGCTGATGGTGATCACGTCGCCCTCCTGCACTCCGTCGTGCATGGCGACGGAGCCACCGCGCGAGGCGGGGTCGCGCAGCACAGCAATGCGGTAGCGGTGCGATTCGTGCGAGGCGTTGCACAGCGAATACTGGCGTGTCACGCCGCCAGGCAGGTGCACATCGATGTGCGAGCCCGCGCTGAAGGGGGGCAGCGCGGCGCCATCCACGCGCGCCAGCTCAAAGCTGGCGATGCCTTCGGCCTCGGTCTGCTTCTTGACGACGCGGACCTGCAGGGTTTCCTGCGCGGTCATGCGGGCTGTCCTGCTGCGGCAGCGGCGGGCGCCTTGGCAGCCTGCTCGGCCGCGAGGATGCGGTCCAGGATCTTGCGCGACTGCACGCCGCCGGCGTCGATGTTGAGCATGAGCAGCTTGCGGTCCGGGTAGCGCAGGAGGTTGGCCTGCTGCTGTTCCAGCATGTCCTGGTCTTCGGCAAAGATCTTGCCCTGGCCATCGCGGATCTGCGTGGTGAGCGACGGGTCCTGCGGCTTGAAGTTGCGCGCCATGCCCCAGAAGTAGTGGATGGACGTTTCGGTCTCGGGCGTGATGAAGTCCACCACGATGCTCGACGCCTTCTTGTCCGCCGGTGCGTCGTAGCCGCCGTGGCCGGCCAGCGCCACGCCCACCTCGATCAGCACATGGCTGGGCGGCGTGAAGTGGCAGATCTGCCAGCGGTCCACGGGCTGGTCGTCGGGCAGGCCGTTCATGCGCAGCGCCATTTGCCAGAAGGGTGGCGCCTGGATGCCTTCCATGAAGCGGCTGGTGATCACCTCGTCGCCCTCCACGCGCGTCTTGCAGGGCACTTCATCAATCTCCTTTTGCCCGATGCTCGTGGAGTGCACGTACGTCTCGTGGGTCAGGTCCATCAGGTTGTCGATCATCAGGCGGTAGTCGCAGGCAATGTGATACAGGCCGCCGCCATAGGCCCACTCAGGGTTGTCGGCCCACGGCAGGTGATGGATGGTGGCCGCATCGGCCTTGTCGGCATCGCCGGGCCATACCCAGATGAAGCCGTAGCGCTCCACGACGGGAAAGCTGCGCGCCCGCGGGAAGCCCTGCACGCGCTGGCCGGGCATGGACACCGACTTGCCATCGCAGCCCACTTTCAGGCCGTGGTAGCCGCACATCAGCTCCCCGCCGCACACGCGGCCCAGTGACAGGGGCGCGCCGCGGTGCGGGCAGAAGTCTTCCAGCGCGGCGACCTTGTCCGGGGCGGGGCGGTAGAAAACGATCTTTTCGCCGCACACGGTGCGGCCTAGCGGCTTGTCGCTGATCTCGTGGGGCAGGCACGCTACGTACCAGGCGTTTTTGGGATACATCGTTGTCTCTCTCCAGGTCGTGGGATGGAGCGCAGGGGGTGCGCCGCTGGAGTGATTGTGGGGAAAGTGCCGGGCGTTGTATACAGAAAAAATCGACAAAGCAGATATTGAAAATTGAGATAGCTGCAAGTATTTGATTTTTCTGGCTTTGGGTGCTGAAGATCTGGTTTTTTGGGTCTGTTGTGTATACATTCAACGCCATGCCTGCCACTCTCTCCGCTAACCTTCCCGATGATCGCGTGATCGCCGCGCCTTCGCCCATGGCTTCCACTGAGGCCGGGGCTTCGCAGTCTGTCAGGGCCCAGTTGCGGCTGCGCGAGATGATCCTGGCCGGCGCCCTGCCGGGCGGCGCGCGGGTGGCAGAACTGACCCTGGTGGAGGCGCTGGGCGTGTCGCGCACGCCGATTCGCGCTGCGCTGATGCGGCTGGAGCAGGAAGGGCTGTTGCACCGCCTGCCTGGCGGCGGCTATGCCGTGCGCACTTTCTCGGAAACCGATGTGGCGGACGCCATTGAACTGCGCGGCACGATGGAGGGGCTGGCCGCCCGCTTGGCGGCCGAGCGGGGCGTGGCGCCCGAGCTTCTTCGGGAGGCGCATGACTGCCTGGACGCCATCGACGCCACGCTGGCGCCGCCCACGCTCGATGACGAGGGCTTCTCGCGCTATGTGGAACTCAACGCCCAGTTCCACGGGCTGCTCAGCCGCATGGTGGGCAGCGAGGTGGTGGCGCGCGAACTGGAGCGGGTCAAAGGGCTGCCCTTTGCGTCGCCCTCGGCCTTTGTGGTGGTGCAGGCGCATTCGCGCCAGGCACGGGACATGCTCGTCGTGGCGCAAGACCAGCACCGGCAGGCCATCGATGCCATCGAGCGGCGCGAGGGAGGCCGGGCCGAGGCCATCCTGCGCGAGCATTCGCGCATTACCCGCCGGAATCTGCTCGCCGCGGGGCAGGCGCCCCATGTGCGTGGCTTGCCGGGCGTACAGCTCATTCGTTGACAGGCTGCACCTGCAGGAGCTGGGTATGCCAATTGTTGATACCTGAATGCTCGAATTTGCTCTTGTGCAATAACGCAGGCCGGGCCAGACTGCGGCACCTCCTCTGTATACAACGATATTTCCACCGGAGACAACGATGCAAAAACGCCATCTTCTGCGCGCCTCGGCGGCTGCGATCCTCACGCTCGCGGGCGGCCTCATCACCACCTTGCCTGCAGCTGCGCAGGACAACGTGTTCAAGATCGGCCTGATCCTGCCCATGACGGGCCAGCAGGCCACCACAGGCCGCCAGATCGAGGCCGCGGCCCGCCTGTACATGGCGCAGAACGGCGACACGGTGGCCGGCAAGAAGGTGCAGCTCATCATCAAGGACGACACCAGCCTGCCCGACGTGACCCGTCGTCTGGCCCAGGAACTGGTTGTCAATGAAAAGGTGAACGTGCTCGCAGGCATGGGCATCACGCCCTCGGCCATGGCCACCGCACCGCTGGCCACGCAGTCCAAGACGCCGCTGGTGGTGATGGCCGCCGCCACCTCCAGCATCACCGAAGCCTCTCCGTATGTGGTGCGCACCAGCTTCACGCTGCCGCAGGTTTCGGTGGCCCTGGCTGACTGGGCACCCAAGAACGGCATCAAGAAAGTGGTCACGCTGGTCAGCGACTATGGCCCTGGCATCGACGCTGAAAAGTTCTTCAACCAGCGCCTCACGTTCAACGGCGGCCAGGTGACCGAGGCCCTGCGCGTACCGCTGCGCAACCCCGACTTCGCCCCCTTCCTGCAAAAAGTGCGTGATGGCAAGCCCGACGCGCTGTTTGTCTTCGTGCCGTCCGGCGCGGGTGCTGCCGTGATGAAGCAGTTCCTGGAACGCGGGCTGGACAAGGCGGGCATCAAGCTCATTGCCACCGGCGACGTGACCGATGACGACCAGCTCAACGACATGGGCGATGGCGCCCTGGGCGTGGTCACTTCGCACCACTACTCGGCAGCCCATCCTTCGCCGCTGAACAAGAAGTTTGTGG
The DNA here is from genome assembly GCF_022763525.1 of Acidovorax sp. Lineage (GTDB taxonomy): Bacteria > Pseudomonadota > Gammaproteobacteria > Burkholderiales > Burkholderiaceae_C > Acidovorax. The sequence continues at coordinate 4,831 of NZ_JALEGG010000008.1, read as the reverse complement.
AAGCATTCGAGAAGGCCAACAAGGGCTTGCGCCCCAACTTCATGGCTGTGGGCGGCTACGACGGCATGCGTGTGATCTATGAAGCGCTCAAGACCACCAAGGGCGCAGGCGGCGGCGACGCGCTGCTGGCCGCCATGAAGGGCCAGGTGTTTGAAAGCCCGCGCGGCAAGGTGTTCATCGACGCGCAGACGCGCGACATCGTGCAGGACGTGTACCTGCGCAAGGTAGAGCGCGTCAATGGCCAGCTGTACAACGTGGAGTTCGACGTCATCAAGGATGTGAAGGATCCCGGGAAGACGAAGTAAGCCCCCCCCTGAGCCGCTGCGCGGCTTCCCCCGGAGGGGGACGCCGCCAGTGCGGCGGGGCGGCCCTTGCACGGCGGCCGCTGGTCTGGGCCGCGCCAGTATTTACGGGCAGGATCCCTCTCCATCCGTTCGGGCTGAGCCTGTCGAAGCCAGGGGCGTGCAGGCTGAGCGCTCAGCCTTGGGTGATTCGCCCCAATTCCACAGTCCTGGGCACTGTGGGCCTTTTTTGTCTTCAATGAAGTGATTTCATGCTGACCATACTTTTCGACGGCGTGGCGTACGGCATGCTGCTGTTCATCCTGGCGGTGGGCCTGGCGGTGACCATGGGGCTGATGAACTTCATCAACCTTGCGCACGGGGCCTTTGCCATGGCCGGGGGTTACATCACGGTCCTGCTGATGCAGCGGCTGGATGTGCCGTTCCTTGTCTGTCTGCCCATTGCCTTTGCGGGCACGGCGCTGCTCGGGGCGGTGCTGGAACGCACGCTGTACCGCCCGCTGTACCACAAGGCCCACCTGGACCAGGTGCTGTTTTCCATCGGCCTGGTGTTCATGGCGGTGGCCAGCGTGGACTACTTCGTGGGTTCCACGCAGCAGATCATGCAGCTGCCTGCGTGGCTCAAGGGGCGCACCGAGATCGGCAGCGGCGCTTTCATGCTGGGCATGGGGCACTACCGGCTGTTCATCATCGCGGTGTGCGCTGCGCTCACCGTGGGTCTGCAATATGTGCTCACCAAAACCCGCTTCGGCAGCCGCCTGCGCGCCAGCGTGGACGACCAGCGCGTGGCCGCTGGCATGGGCATCAATGTGAACATCGTGTTCCTGTCCACCTTCGCTTTTGGCTCCGGCTTGGCGGGCCTGGGCGGTGCGCTGGGCGCCGAGGTGCTGGGCCTCGACCCGAGCTTCCCGCTCAAGTTCATGATCTACTTCTTGATCGTGGTGGCCGTGGGCGGCACCTCGTCCATCACCGGCCCGCTGCTGGCCGCGCTGCTGCTGGGCATTGCCGACGTGGCCGGCAAGTACTACATCCCCAAGCTGGGCGCCTTCATTGTGTACAGCCTCATGATCCTGATCCTCATCTGGCGCCCGCAGGGCCTCTTTGTGCGCAAGGGGGGCAAGTGATGGCGAATCCGCAAAACACCCTGCTGCAGGCCCGGCGCTTACGCTGGTGGGAGCCCGTGCTGTGGCTGCTGGCCTTTGCCGCGCCGCTGGCGTTGCCCAGCCATGCGCTCATCATCAACGAGATCGCCATCGTCGCGCTGTTCGCCATTTCGCTGGACCTCATCCTGGGCTACACCGGCATCGTGTCACTGGGCCATGCGGCCTTTTTTGGCTTGGGCGGCTATGCGGCCGCGCTGTTTGCCAAGCATGTGGTGCCCGACCCGCTGGTGGGCCTGGCCGTGGGCATTGGTGCCGCCACGGTGCTGGGCGCGGTGGCGTCGCTCACCATCATGCGCGGCACCGATCTCACGCGCCTCATGGTCACGCTGGGCGTGGGCCTGGTGATGCTGGAGCTGGCCAACAAGCTCGACTGGCTCACCGGCGGTGCCGACGGCCTGCAGGGCGTGATGATGGGGCCGCTGCTGGGCCGCTTCGAGTTCGACCTGTACGGCCGCACGGCGGCGTGGTATTCGCTCACGGTGCTGCTGGTGTTCTTTTTGCTGGCGCGCCGCATCGTGCAGTCGCCCTTTGGCGCCACGCTCAAGGCCATCCGCGACAACCGGCTGCGCGCCATGGCCATCGGCATCCCCGTGACGGCCAAGCTGGCGCAGGTGTACACGCTGGCCGCAGCGCTGGCAGGGGCTGCGGGCGCACTGCTCACGCAGACCACGGGCTTTGCCTCGCTCGACCTGTTCGAGTTCCACCGCTCGGCCGACGTGATGCTGATCCTGGTGATCGGCGGCGTGGGCTGGCTGTACGGCGGCATCCTCGGCGCCATTGGCTTCAAGCTGCTGCAGGACGTGATCTCGTCCATCACGCCGCAGTACTGGACCTTCTGGATCGGCCTGTTCCTGGTGGTGCTGGTGCTGGTGGGGCGCGACCGCCTGTTCCGCCCCTGGACCTGGTTTGGAGCCGGGCGCAAGCCCGGCGCTGCCTCCAGCGCAGGAGGCCACTGACATGAACACCAACCACTCCACCACCGTGCTGTCGGCGCAAGGCCTGGTCAAGCGTTTTGGCGGCATCACGGCCACCAACAACGTCACGCTGAACCTGCACAAGGGCGCACGCCATGCGCTCATTGGACCCAACGGCGCGGGCAAGACCACGCTCATCAACCTGCTGACTGGTGTGCTGGAGCCCACCGAAGGCTCCATCACGCTCGAAGGCCAGGACATCACGCGCCTGGCGCCCCACCAGCGTGTGCAGCGCGGCATGGTGCGCACCTTCCAGATCAACCAGCTGTTCGACACCCTCACGCCGCTGGAGACGCTGGCGCTCACCGTCTCGCAACACCAGGGCCTGGGCGGCAAATGGTGGCAGCCGCTGGGCGCGCGCAAGGCAGTCACCGAACGCTGCGAGCAGCTGCTGGAGCAGTTTCACCTCACCTCCGTGATGGCCGAGGAAACGCGCGTGCTGGCCTACGGCAAGCGCCGCCTGCTGGAGATCGCCATCGCCCTGGCCTGCGAGCCGCGCGTACTGCTGCTCGACGAACCCGTGGCCGGTGTGCCCGCGGGCGAGCGCGAGGAACTGCTGCAGACCGTGGCGGCCCTGCCGGCCGATGTCTCGGTACTGTTGATCGAACACGATATGGACCTGGTTTTCAGCTTTGCCAACCGCATGACGGTGCTGGTCAACGGCACCGTGCTCACCGAGGGCGACCCCGACACCATTGCCAACGACGCGCAGGTGAAGGCCGTGTACCTGGGCCACGGGGAGGGTTCGAGCGACGTCGGGCCGCCCCAAGGCGCGAGGGCCCCCTCGGGGGGCAGCGAACCACGCGCAGCGGGGAGCGTGGGGGCTGGAGGTTTGCATGTCTAAGACAGAACTCCTGCGCATCGAGGGCCTGAGCGCGGGCTATGGCGAGGCCGTGGTGCTGCAGGGCATCTCGCTGGCTTTGCCCGAGGGTGACACACTGGCCCTGCTGGGCCGCAACGGCACGGGCAAGACCACGCTCATCAACACCCTGGCCGGGGCCACGCGCCAGCACGCGGGCACCGTGAGCCTGGGCGGCGTGGCGCTGCACAAGCTGCCTTCGCATGAGCGCGCGGCGGCCGGCATCGGCTGGGTGCCGCAGGAGCGCAACATCTTCAAGTCGCTCACCGTGCACGAGAACCTCACGGCCGTGGCGCGCCCCGCACGCCAGGGCTCGACCGCGCGGCAGTGGACGCCCGAGCGTGTGTACGAAATGTTCCCGCGCCTGGCGGAACGCAAGACCAATCTGGGCACGCAGCTCTCCGGCGGCGAGCAGCAGATGCTGGCCGTGGGCCGCGCGCTGGTGCTCAACCCGCGCCTGCTGCTGCTCGACGAGCCGCTCGAAGGCCTGGCGCCCATCATCGTGGAAGAGCTGCTGCGCGCCATCCGCCGCATCACGCGCGAAGAGGGCCTGTCGGCCATCATCGTGGAGCAGCATCCGCAGGCCATCCTGGCGATTTCGGACCACGCCGCCGTGCTGGACCGGGGCACCGTGGTGCACACCGGCAGCGCGGCCGAACTGAGCGCCCAGCCCGAGCTGCTGGACCGCCTGCTGGGTGTGGCACGGTAGCGCTGGAGCCACCCACCATGCAGGCCGTGCACCGCAGAACCCTCCTCGCCTGGCTGGTCGCGTCATTCGGCGGTGCGGCCAGCGCGCAGGCGGCTTTTCCATCGCGCCCGCTGCGCATCATCGTGCCCAATGCGGCGGGCGGTGCGGCGGACATCACGGCGCGCACCATCGCGCAGAAGATCGCCGGGCCGCTGAGGCAAAGCGTGGTCATCGAAAACAAGCCCAGCGCGGGTGGCATCGTGGCGGGCGAGCTGGTGGCACGCGCCGAGCCCGATGGCCACACGCTGCTGCTGGTCAGCAGCGGCACGGCGGTGAGTGCGGCGCTGTTCCAGTCGCTGCCGTTCGACACGCTCAAGGACTTCGCACCCGTCTCGCTGCTGGCCACGTTCGACCTGGCCGTGGTGGTGAAGGAGGGCGGGCGCTTCGCCACCCTGGCCGAGCTGCTGGCCTACGGCCGCGCGCACCCCGGCAAGCTCAACATCGGCACGCCGCAGATCGGCACCACGCAGAACCTGGCGGCCGAGCTGTTCAAGGTGACGGCGGGTATCGACGCGCAGGTGGTGCCCTTCAACGGCACACCGCCGGTCGTCACCGCGCTGCGGGGCGGCGAGATCGACGTGATGGTCGACATTCTGGGCGGCCTCATGCCGCAGATCGGCGCCAAGGCCCTGCGGCCGCTGGCCGTGATGGGCGCGCAACGCGCGCCGCAGCTGCCCGACGTGCCCATGGTGCGCGAAAGCGGTGGACCACTGGCGGGCTTCAACGTCACGTCGTGGAACGGCCTGGCCGTGCCCGCCAAGACGCCCCCTGCCGTGGTGGAGCGC
>NZ_JALEGG010000089.1 GCF_022763525.1 Acidovorax sp. | reverse complement strand
TAGCTCAGCTTGCCGGGGTTGGCCTTGGCCCAGGCCACGAAGTGCGTCCAGGTCTTGAGCGGCGAGTCGGCGGGCACCACCACGCCAAACGCATAGCCGGTGACGTTGAGCACGTAGCTGATGTCCTTGACCGGGTCCCAGTTGATCTTGGTCGTGTAGGGCAGGCGGAACACGCCGAGCGGAATCTGCGCGATGGTGTAGCCGTCGGCGGGTGAGGTCTGCAGCGCCTGCGCGGGCAGCGTGCCGCCAGCACCCGGCTTGTTCTCCACCACCACGGGCTGGCCCAGGATCTTGCTCGCGTTGTCGGCCAGCGCGCGCATGGTGATGTCGGTGGGCCCACCTGCCGGGAAGGCAATGATGAGCTTGATGGGCTTGTTCGGGAAGCTCTGCGCCTGCGCCACGAATGCAGGGGTGGCCAAGCTGGCGGCACCCCACTGGAGGATCTTGCGGCGCTGCATGGTGGGCTCCTGAAAATAAAAACAAAGACCTGTCCATTGGACTGCACGCCCCCGCCTCCGGCATGCAGGAAACCCCCTAGAGGATGTCGCCAAGGCGCCAGGCGATCAGGGCACCGAATCTCAAGCCAAACAGGCCTAAAGCGCTTGACGGACAAGCGCTATTAGCTATCAAACAAATAGCATTATTGCAACGAATCGTGAGAACTCGTTTCCGGCAGTCCTGTCATCGTCAGCCGCGCGTCGCAACCCGCGCCCGCAGCGATCCAGCGGCGCGCCAGCCCAGAGAGCGCACGCACCGCCCAAGGATGGGTCCAACCCGTCACGCCACCTGGGTCGGCCACCATCGCGCAGCGGTAGCGGTGGTCGTCCTCGCTCCACCGCAGCGCCACACAGGTGCCCGTCCGGCGCCGGGACACCACCATCCCGAGCGGACAGGGTTCGGACAGACAGCACAGCCCACAGCCGTTGCAGGGCGCGCCCTCGGAAGGCTTGGCGGGCGCATCGGGGTGCAGCCAGACGATGGCAGAGGCAGGCGAGGACTCGGGCATGGCCCCTGCATTGTGCGCGGTGCCCGCCGCGGCGGGCCACAAAAAAGCCCTCTGCGGCCGGAGCTGCAGAGGGCTGAACAGGCTCGAAAGCCTGGAGCGGGAGGATGCAATGAAGCGGAATGGGGAATGCGGGATCAGCACCCCAGCGGGCGGTTGGGCCGCATGGGCACGATGCCGGTCACGCGCAGGGTGTTGTTGGAGCCATCAGTGGCCGTGAGCGTCTTGCTGGTGAAGCGCACCTGGTCGCTCTCGCGGGCCACGACCGTGTCGGTCGCCTCGGCGCTCGCGTATTCCTTGCCGTCGAAGGTCATGAACACCTTGTAAAGACCGGTGGCGTCGGGGCGATACCGGATGTCGCCAAACGCCGTCGCGGGCGAACCCGCCTTGTTCGCGCCATCGAAACGGAAAGTGCACAACTCGGGCTCGGAGCCCACGGGGTTCTTTTTGTCCACGTCGGTGAGGTTCAGCGCCCCGTTGCCGTAGACGCCGTTGAGGCTGTCGACGTTGGCCCCGGTCACGGTGAGAACGCCGGGCTCGTTGCTGGGCGTGGGATCGTCGTCATTACCGCCGCCGCAGGCGACCAGCAGCACGGAGGTGGCCGCAAGGGCGGTACAGGTCTTGAGGAAAGAATTCATGGTGTGGGCGTCCGTTGAGTAAGGATGGAGGGATGGGGCTGGCTGCCCCTGAAAACCATCGTAGAAACGCATCACCACTGCCTGCGTGCGCGAAGTTCCGCGGCCCGCGTAGGACACGGGCGGACAGCACTGTGCGCGCGGGCCGGGGCCCTGCGCGCCGCCCCCGGGCAGCCCACGCCGTGCAAGGTCGCGGCGGCCTCGCTTCAGCGTGCCAGCACCGGCGCCAGTGCCTTGCCCGTGTGCGTGCCCGCCGCCACCACGTCCTCCGGCGTGGCCGCGGCCACGATGCGCCCGCCCTCGCTGCCGCCTTCTGGCCCCAGGTCGAGGATCCAGTCGGCCTCGGCAATCACGTCCAGGTCGTGCTCGATCACGATCACGCTGTGGCCGCCATCGACCAGGCGGTGCAATACGCGGATGAGCTTGTCCACGTCGGCCATGTGCAGGCCCACCGTGGGTTCGTCCAGCACGTAAAGCGTGTGCGGCGCCTTCTGGCCGCGGCGGCCCACCTCGTCGCGCACCTTGGTCAGCTCCGTCACGAGCTTGATGCGCTGCGCCTCGCCGCCGCTCAATGTGGGTGACGGCTGGCCCAGCGTGAGGTAGCCCAGGCCCACGTCCTTCAAGAGTTGCAGCGGGTGCGCGATGCTGGGCATGGTGGCGAAGAAGTCCACCGCCTCGTCCACTTCCATCTGCAGCACATCGCCAATGCTCTTGCCCCGCCAGGTCACGGCCAGCGTCTCGGGGTTGAAGCGCGCGCCATGGCAGGTCTCGCAAGGCACCTTCACGTCGGGCAGGAAGCTCATCTCGATGGTGCGCACGCCGGCGCCTTCGCAACTGGGGCAGCGGCCTTCGCCGGTGTTGAAACTGAAGCGGCCGGCAGCGTAGCCGCGCGCCTTGGCCTCCAGCGTCTCGGCAAACAGTTTGCGGATGGTGTCCCAGAAGCCGATGTAGGTGGCCGGGCAGCTGCGCGGCGTCTTGCCGATGGGCGTCTGGTCCACTTCGAGCACACGGTCAATGCTCTCAAAGCCCGACAGGCCCGCGCACCCCACCAGCGCGGGGGCCTTGCCAGCGTCCATCGCATCGCGCCCCGCCTTGGTACTGCGCTGCTGCACCCAGGCCTGTACGTTGGTGAGCAGCACGTCGCGCGCCAGCGTGGACTTGCCCGAGCCGCTCACGCCGGTCACCGCCACCAGGCGGTGCAGCGGAACCGTGGCCGTCACGTTCTTCAGGTTGTGCAGATGGGCGCCATGCACCGTGAGCCAGCGCATGGCGGCGCGCTCCTTCGCCTCGGTCAGTGCGTCAGCCGCCAGCGCAACGGCCTGGGCGGCACGCTTCTTCACGGCCGCGCTTTGGCGGCCCGTGGGCGCGGCGGCCTCGGCCTGCGCGAAAGCGGCCGTGGCTTCGGCGCTCACCTCGCTGGCCACCATGCTGCGGCGCAGTTGCAGTGGGTGCTTCATCGCGTGCAGCAGGTAGCGGCCGGTTTGTGAATCTTCTGCATTCGTGAGGTCGCTCACCGAGCCCTGCGCCACCAGGCGCCCGCCGCGCTTGCCCGCACTCGGGCCGATGTCGATGATGTGGTCGGCGCGGCGGATGGTGTCCTCGTCGTGCTCCACCACCACGAGCGTGTTGCCCTTGTCGCCCAGCTTGTGCAGGGCGTTCAGCAAAATCTGGTTGTCGCGCGCATGCAAGCCGATGGTGGGCTCGTCGAGCACATAGCACACGCCTTGCAGGTTGCTGCCCAGCTGCGCGGCCAGGCGGATGCGCTGGGCCTCTCCACCGCTGAGCGTGGGCGCGCCCCGGTCGAGCGTGAGGTAGCCGAGGCCCACTTCTTCCAGGAATTCGAGCCGGCTCTGGATCTCGGGGACCAGGTCGCGGGCGATATCGGCCTCGCGCGCGGTCATGCCGCCCTCGACGCGCAGGGTCTCAACCCAGCGGCGCACATCCGTCACGGACAGCGCCGCAATGTCGGTGATACCCACGCTGGCGAACTTCACCGCGCGGGCCGTGGCGTTCAGGCGCGTGCCGTGGCACGTGGGGCAAGCGGTGTCCTGCAGGTCTTCCACCTCAGGCTCGGCAAAGGTCTGCTCGCGGCCCTTCTCGTTGGCGTCCTGCACGGAGTCATCGAACACCTTGCGCTGGTCCTTGGTGAGCTTGACGCCCGTGCCCACGCAGTCGGGGCACCAGCCGTGCTTGCTGTTGTAGGAGAAAAGGCGCGGGTCCAGCTCGGCATAGCTGGTGGCGCAGACGGGGCAGGCACGTTTGGTCGAATATGCATGCAAATGGCCAATGCCTGCGGTGGGCGCACCGCTTTCCATGGCAGCGGCCAGTGTGTCGATGCTTGAGAGGACATGCACCACGCCCTTGCCGTGCGTGAGCGCTTCGGCCAGCGCGGTGCGGAGCTGGGCCTCGTTCTCGGGCGACACATCCAGGCTCGCCACGGGCAGCTCGATGGTGTGTTCCTTGAAGCGGTCGATGCGCGGGAAGTTGGTGGTGGGCAAGAAGTTGCCGTCCACCCGCAGGTGGGTGTAGCCGCGCGGGCGGGCCCAGTCGGCCAGCTCGGTGTACACGCCCTTGCGGTTCATCACGAGCGGCGCCAGCAGGCCGATGTGCTGGCCGCGGAACTGCGTGAGCAGCTGGGCGGCAATGCTCTCGGGCGTTTGCGGCTGCACGGCAGCGCCGTCGTGCACGCAGTGCTGGGTGCCAAGCTTCACATACAACAGGCGCAGGAAGTGCCACACCTCGGTCGTGGTGCCCACGGTGGACTTGCGCCCGCCGCGCGAGAGGCGCTGCTCGATGGCCACGGTGGGCGGGATGCCGTACACCGCATCCACTTCGGGCCGTCCGGCCGGCTGCACGATGCTGCGGGCATAGGCGTTGAGCGATTCGAGATAACGCCGTTGACCTTCGTTGAACAGGATGTCGAACGCGAGGGTGGACTTGCCCGAGCCGCTCACACCCGTCACCACGTTGAACTTGCCGCGTGGGATGTCGACGCTCAGGTTCTTGAGATTGTGTTCCTTGGCATTGACGATTTCAATGGCATTTTTGGCCGCTGGCGCACTATCCATCAGCGCAAGGCGCTCTGATTTTCGTAGCGCAGCAGCTTTTTCGTGCACCGAATGGCCACCCTCGCCCAGCGCCAGCTCGTAGTCGCGCAGCGCCTGGCCCGTGTGCGAGGTGGCATGTGCGCGCACGTCCTCGGGCGTGCCCTCGGCCACGATCAGGCCGCCCGCATCGCCGCCTTCGGGCCCCAGGTCGATGAGCCAGTCGCTCGCGCGGATCACGTCCAGGTTGTGCTCGATGACGATGAGCGAGTGCCCCGCGTCGATGAGCTTGCGCAGCGCACGCATGAGCTTGGCGATGTCGTCGAAGTGCAGGCCCGTGGTGGGCTCGTCGAACAAAAACAGCGTGCCCTTGCGCGCCACGGCCTGCCGCGACTTGGCCTGGCTGCGCGCCGCTTCGGCCAGGAAGCCCGCGAGCTTCAGGCGCTGCGCCTCGCCGCCGCTGAGCGTGGGCACGGGCTGGCCCAGCGCCACATATTCCAGGCCTACGTCCACGATGGGCTGCAGCGCACGGATCACGTCGCGGTCGTTGGCAAACACGGCGGCGGCCTCGGCCACGGTGAGGGCCAGCACGTCGGCCACGTTGAGCGTCTTGCCCCCGCGCTCGATGGTGATCTCCAGGATCTCGGGCCGGTAGCGCTTGCCATCGCAATCCGGGCAGCGCAGGTACACGTCGCTCAGGAACTGCATTTCCACGTGTTCGAAGCCCGAGCCCCCGCAGGTGGGGCAGCGCCCATCGCCGCTGTTGAAGCTGAACTTGGCGGCGGTGTAGCTGCGCTGTTTGGCCAGGGGCGACACCGCAAACAGTTCGCGGATGCTGTCCCACGCTCCCACATAGCTCACGGGGTTGGAGCGGGCTGTCTTGCCAATGGGCGACTGGTCCACGAACACCACGTCCGACAGGTGGTCCGCGCCCAGCAGGCGGTCGTGCGCGCCCGGTGCATCCGTGGCCTTGCCGAAGTGGCGCAGCAGCGCGGGGGCCAGCACGTCCTGGATCAGGCTCGATTTGCCCGAGCCGCTCACGCCGGTCACGGTGACCAGGCGCTGCAGCGGGAACTCCACCGTCACATCGCGCAGGTTGTGCTCGCGCGCGCCTTCCAGGATGAGGCGCGGGGTCGATTCCGTCACCATGCGCTTGAAGCCAAAGCCCACATGCTTGCGCCCACCCAGGTAGGCACCAGTGAGGGTGTCGGCCTTGCGCAGTTCGCCCGTGGTGCCATCGAACACGATCTGCCCGCCCAGGCGGCCAGGGCCGGGGCCCATGTCGATCATGCGGTCGGCCGCGAGCATCACGGCCGGGTCGTGCTCCACCACCACCAGGGTGTTGCCCGCATCGCGCAGGCGCAGCATGGCCTCGGTGATGCGGTGCATGTCGCGCGGGTGCAGGCCGATGCTGGGCTCATCCAGCACAAACAGCGTGTTGACCAGGCTCGTGCCCAGCGCGGTGGTGAGGTTGATGCGCTGCACCTCGCCGCCGCTGAGCGTGCGGCTTTGCCGGTCGAGCGTGAGGTAGCCAATACCCACGTCGCACAGGTATTTGAGGCGCGTGGTGATCTCTTCGTGCAGCAGCTTCAGGGCCTGCGCGTCACCGCCTGCGGCCGCGTCGCCTTCGGGCAACTCCATGCGGTCGAAGAAGCGGCGCAGCCGGTCGATGGGCAGCAGCATCAGGTCGTGCAGGCACAGGCCGGGCAGGGCTTCGAGCTGGTCACGCGACCATTGCACGCCTTCGGGCATAAAACGTTTTGCAGGGTCCAGCACGGCGTCCGCATCGGCCCTACTGCCCACGCGCCACAGCAGGCTTTCGGTCTTGAGGCGCGCACCAGCGCAGGTGGGGCACGGCGTGTAGCTGCGGTACTTGGACAAGAGCACACGGATGTGCATCTTGTAGGCCTTGCTCTCCAGGTACTCGAAGAAGCGCTTGATGCCGTACCACTGCTTGCTCCACTGCCCTTCCTTGTAGCCCGGCGCGCCGTGGATGACCCATTTTTTCTGGTCGTCGGTGAGCTTGTACCAGGGCGTGTCGCGCGGGATGCCCGCCGTCTCGGCGTGGCGCATGAGGTCGTCCTGCGCCTCCTTCCACGCGGGGGTCTGGATGGTCTTGATGGCGCCTGCGCGCAGCGTGAGCTTGTCGTTGGGGATGACGAGGCCGTAGTCCACGCCGATCACGCGGCCAAAGCCCCGGCAGCTGTCGCACGCGCCCACGGCGGAGTTGAACGAGAACATCGAGGGGATGGGGTCGCTGTAGCGCAGGTCGCTGTCGGGGCAGTGCAGGCCTGTCGAGAACCTCCACAACTCGGGCTCGCCCTCGTCCACAAGGCGGTACACGTTCAAACGCCCCGTGCCACGCTTGAGCGCCACCTCAATCGCCTCAATCACCCGCGCCTTCTCGGCATTGCCCAGGCGGAAGCGGTCGGCCACCACGTCAAGCACCTTGCGCGGGCCGGTGGGCGTGGACACTTCGCGCTCGGCCTGCACCTTGGTAAAGCCGCTGGCGGACAGCCATTGCTCGACCTGCTCGGCCGACGTGCCACCCGGTAGTTCAACCGGGAAGGTCAGGACGATACGCGGGTCGCTCGCCTCGGCACTACGCCGCTGCAGCTCGGCATAAATGGTCTCTGGCGAATCATGGCGCACGGGCTGCGCAGTCTGCTTGTCGAACAGCTGGCCTGCGCGGGCGAAAAGCAGTTTCAAATGGTCGTTCAGCTCCGTCATCGTGCCCACGGTGGAGCGGCTGGAGCGCACCGGGTTCGTCTGGTCGATGGCGATGGCCGGCGGCACGCCTTCGACCTTGTCCACTGCCGGCTTGTCCATGCGGTCCAGGAACTGGCGCGCATAGGCGCTGAAGGTTTCCACATAGCGGCGCTGGCCCTCGGCGTACAGCGTGTCGAACACCAGGCTGGACTTGCCCGAGCCGCTCGGGCCCGTGACCACCGTGAGTTCGCCCGTGCGGATGTCCAGATCCAGGTTGCGAAGGTTGTGCTGGCGTGCGCCGCGAATGCGGATGGTTCCCTGGGTCATGGATGATGGGCTCGGTGGGGCTTAGAGCCTGTTCAAAGTCTTTTTGGAGATCGCATTGGAG
>NZ_JALEGG010000088.1 GCF_022763525.1 Acidovorax sp. | reverse complement strand
ATGTCGTCCCGCGTGATCCCCATGGGAGCGGTGGCCGAAAGAACTTCCTCCGTGGAGCGCTTTCCGTCAAAAAGAATGAAGGCGGACCGCTGGCGAGAGCTCAAGCTGCCGTGCCGGTCCTTGAGGGCTTGTTGCCCAGCCTGTGTTTTGACGAGAACCATGAACCTCCTTGAATGGAACACTGTCCGAATGCCAGGGCCCTTCAAGCCTTTGAACATCCTTCCGGCCAGATTCTCACGTTTCGGCACCCCCGGTAATCAGGGTTTACGCATAACCCTCGTGACCTCTGCGGGCAAACGGCGCAATTTTGCGTGTTTGCGGGTGCGCTTCGGGGACTACATCTCGGATCGGATGGGAGGCGGGAGCGGTGCGGGCCGCGTCCACCAACTGACCAGCGCCGCCACACAAAAACCCGTCGGTACGCCAAAGACCCCCGCCGAGATCGGCTGGATGCCAAACCACAGCCCGTCTGCCAGCACCCAGCTGGGCAGCGCACGCATCGCAGCGACGTGCGAAAGCATGTAGTACACGGCCACGCCCAGCCCTGCCAGCATGCCGGCCACCGCCCCCTGCCGCGTAGTGCCGCGCCAGAAGATCCCCAGCACCATCACGGGCACGAACGCGGAGGCCGCCAGCGAGAACGACGCCGACACCATGGGCAAAATCTCCGAGGGCTTGAGCGCGGCCACAAAGGCCGCCGACAAAGCCACCGCCAGCAAGGCAAACTTGGTCAGGATGACGCGCTGCTCTGGCGACACCTGGCGCTGGCTGTCCTGAAAATACAAGTCACGCACCAGCGCATTGCTGATGGTGAGCAGCAGGCCATCGGCGGTGGAGAGCGCCGCCGCCAGTCCCCCGGCCGCCACCAGCCCCGATACCACATAGGGCAGCCCCCCCAACTCCGGCGTGGCCAGCATGATGAGATCAGCCCCGAGGCGGATTTCGCCAAACTGCACGATGCCATCGCCGTTGACGTCTTCCACCGACAACAGGGAGCTGTCCACGCGCGCCCATTGCGCCATCCAGGTGGGCAACGCCTCGAAACTGCTGCCGACCAGGTTCTGCATCACCTCGAACTTCACCAGCACCGCCAAGGCAGGAGCGCTCAGGTACAGCAAGGCAATGAAGAACAGCGACCAACCCACCGAGGCGCGCGCCGCCGCCACCGTGGGCGAGGTGTAGTAGCGCGTCAGCAGGTGCGGCAAGCCTGCAGTGCCCACCATGAGGCAGAACATGAGGGCCAGGAAATTGCGGCGGGTCAGCTCGTAGTCGCGCTGCTCCTGCGGGGTCCCGTGGGGGTCGCCCACGAAGGCCTGGCTTTGCTGCGGCAGCCCTCCCAACGGACGGGCTCGCTCATAGTTCTCGCGCATCTCGCGCGTCCAGCGCTCGCGTGCGGCTGCCACGTCGCGCGGGAGCGAAGCCAGCTCGCGGCTGGCCGTCACGATCAAGCCCACATCGGCGTTCTGCGCACGCAATGCACGGATCCGCTCCCGGCCTTTCTCCCGTTCCCGTTCCAGGGCGCCTTCCACGTCACTCAGCCGCGCTTCGAAATCCTGCGCGCGGCGCAGGTAAGTCTGCACCACCTGGTGCTCCGCGGGTGAATCCAGCAGTTGCGCCTCCAGGTCGGCGATCTTGCTGATTTGGGCGCCATAGACCAGCGGAGCCAGCGGATTGCCCAGCTGCTTGTAGGCGAGCCAGGACACCGGGATGAGGAAGGCCAGCAGCAGCACGACGTATTGCGCCACCTGCGTCCACGTGATGGCCCGCATGCCACCCAGGAACGAGCACAGCAGCACGCCCCCCAGGCCCAGCATGATGCCGATCTCGAACTGCACACCCGTCAGCCGCGAAGCGATCAGCCCCACGCCGTAGATCTGCGCCACCACATACGTGAACGAACAAAGCACCGCCGCCAAGGCGGCAATCACACGCGGCCAGCGGCCGCCAAAACGCACGTGAAAAAAATCCGGCACCGTGTACAGACCCATGGCCCGCAGGTGCGGCGCGATCAGCATCGCCACCAGGCAGAAACCGCCCGTCCACCCCAACAAGTAGGCCAGCCCGCCTGCCTGCCCGGGCGTGCCTGAAAAGCCTTGCAGGTACAGCGCTCCCGAGAGGCTGATGAACGACGCCGCGCTCATCCAGTCGGCCGCTGCGGCCATGCCGTTGTACACGGGAGGGATACGCCGCCCCGCCACGTAGTACTCCTCCGGGTCCGTCGTGCGGCCATACACGCCAATGCCGGCGTAGACCATGACGGTGAGGAACAGGAAGATGGGCCCGATCCAGTGGCGTGAGAGCCCCTGGAATTCGGCCCAGGTCATCAGCGCCAGGAAGGCCAGGACGCCGATGACGTACAGCGCCAGGATGCGGTGCAGGCGCCAAAGGTATGCCCGGCCCTCCCCGGGGTCAGTGCGCTCATCCATGGCGGCGCGGTGGCGCTTCGGCTGGCCCTGCCGCAACAGCCTCGCCAGGCTGCGCGCACGCGGCATCCTGGCGCTCAAATCGGTTCATGGCCCAGCCGTAGGCCACCACGATCCCGATGAACACCAGCACTGCACCTTGCGCCGCAATCCAGTAGCCCAAGGGCCAAGAACCAAAGACCAGCAGTTGCAGGTCGCGGGCGAAATAGGTGCCGCCAAACGACACCAGCGCCCAGAGCAGGAGCAGGCCTGCCTTGAGCCACAGGTGCCGCACGTCGTGCAGATCCGGCGGAAACGGTCCTGCCAGTTCGATATCGGCAGAACGCGGTGGCTGGGTGAACAGCGGCATCACAGGACCGGCGTCACTTGCGCTGTGGCGAATCGACCGGCCGGCCCATGCTCACGCCCTCTTCAGCGTGCCAACTGCTGCCAGGTAGCGATCACGCTGTCTGGGTTCAGCGAGATGGACGAGATGCCCTCCTTGGCCAGCCACTGCGCAAAATCGGGGTGGTCGCTGGGGCCCTGGCCACAGATGCCGATGTACTTGCCCTGGGCCAGGCAGGCTTTGATAGCCTGGTGGATCAGTGCCTCCACGGCGGGGTCACGCTCGTCAAAATCCTGCGCCAGCAGTTCCAGGCCCGAGTCGCGGTCCAGACCCAGGGTCAGCTGGGTCAGGTCGTTGGATCCGATGGAGAATCCGTCGAAGAACTCCAGGAAGCGCTCGGCCAGGATGGCGTTGCTGGGCACCTCGCACATCATGATGACCTTGAGCTCGTCCTTTCCGCGTTGCAGGCCGTGCGATGCCAGCAGCTTGGTCACGCGCTCGGCCTGGCCCAGCGTGCGCACAAAGGGCACCATCACCTGCACGTTGGTCAGGCCCATGTCATTGCGCACGCGCTTGAGCGCTTCGCATTCCATCGCAAAGGCTTCGCCGAAGTCTTCGCTGATGTAGCGGGCCGCGCCGCGGAAGCCCAGCATCGGGTTTTCTTCCTCGGGCTCGTAGCGGCTGCCGCCGATGAGCTTGCGGTACTCGTTGGACTTGAAGTCCGACAGGCGCACGATGACGGGCTTGGGCCAGAAGGCGGCGGCGATGGTGGCCACGCCTTCGGCGACCTTGTCCACGTAGAACGCGCGGGGCGATGCGTGGCCACGGGCCACGGATTCCACGGCCTTCTTCAGGTCGGCATCGATCTGGGGGTAGTCAAGGATGGCCTTGGGGTGCACGCCGATGTTGTTGTTGATGATGAACTCCAGCCGCGCCAGGCCCACGCCGGCATTGGGCAGCTGGGCAAAGTCGAAGGCGAGCTGGGGGTTGCCCACGTTCATCATGATCTTGGTGGCAATAGCGGGCATCTCGCCGCGCTGCACTTCCGTCACTTCGGTTTCGAGCAGGCCGTCATAGATCTTGCCCGTGTCGCCCTCGGAGCAGCTCACCGTGACCAGCGTGCCATCCTTCAGACGCTCGGTCGCGTCACCGCAACCCACCACTGCCGGGATGCCCAGTTCACGCGCGATGATGGCGGCGTGGCAGGTTCGGCCACCCCGGTTGGTGACGATGGCGCTGGCGCGCTTCATCACCGGCTCCCAGTTGGGGTCGGTCATGTCGGTCACGAGCACATCGCCGGGCTGGACCTTGTCCATCTCGGAAATGTTGTGCACCAGGCGCACCGGGCCGGTGCCGATCTTCTGGCCGATGGCGCGGCCTTCGGCCAGCACGGTGCCGTGGCCCTTGAGCTTGTAGCGCAGCTCGGCCTGACCTTGCGCCTGGCTCTTCACGGTCTCGGGCCGCGCCTGCAGGATGTAGAGCTGGCCGTCGGTGCCGTCCTTGCCCCATTCGATGTCCATGGGGCGGCCGTAGTGCTGCTCGATCACCAGCGCATAGCGGGCCAGTTGCTCCACATCGGCATCGGTCAGCGAGTAGCGGTTGCGCTGCTCGGCCGGCACATCCACGATCTTGACCAGCTTGCCGCTGGCCGCCTTCTCTTCGGGCGTGGAGAAGACCATCTGGATCAGCTTGGAGCCGAGGTTGCGGCGAATGAGCGCCTTCTTGCCGGCCTTGAGCATGGGTTTGTGCACATAGAACTCGTCGGGGTTCACTGCGCCCTGCACCACGGTCTCGCCCAAACCGTAGCTGCTGGTGATGAACACCACGTCTTCAAAGCCCGATTCGGTGTCGATGGTGAACATCACGCCGGCCGCGCCCAGGTCGGAGCGCACCATGCGCTGCACGCCGGCCGACAGGGCCACCACGTCATGCTCGAAGCCCTTGTGCACGCGGTAGGAGATGGCGCGGTCGTTGTACAGCGACGCGAACACTTCCTTCATCTTGTGCATGACTTCATCAATGCCCACCACGTTCAGGAAGGTTTCCTGCTGGCCGGCAAACGATGCGTCGGGCAGGTCCTCGGCCGTGGCAGACGAGCGCACGGCAAACGACGCGCTGGGGTTGCCCGCGCTCAGCTTGGCAAATTCGTCGGCAATGGCCTTTTGCAGATCGGCCGGGAAAGGCTGGGCCTCGACCATGGCTCGGATCTCGGCGCCGACCTGGGCCAGCGCGCGCACGTCTTCGGTGTCCAGGCTCTTGAGCTTGGCGCTGATCTTGTCGGCCAGGCCGTCGTAGGCCAGGAATTCACGGAACGCATGGGCCGTGGTGGCAAAGCCCGTGGGCACCCGCACGCCCTGGGGCAGCTGCGAGATCATCTCGCCGAGGCTGGCGTTTTTACCGCCAACGACCTCGACGTCGGTCATTCTCAGGTTTTCAAACGGTACGACCAGGGCGGTCGGGCTGAAAAGTGCAGACATGGGAAAGCTCCAGAAGTTGAAACCGGGTCTGCATGCCGGGCAGCTAGGGGCCCAAGGCAAGCGGCCATGCACGGGCCGAGGCTTTGTCGTTGTGGTTGTAGGCCGACGCGGTGCATGGTGAGAATTCAGATAATTGACACAATTGTAGGCCCGAGCTTCTGGCAACGGGCTGACGCTTTCATCCAGCCCCGCGCAAACGGGGGGACGGCCGCCCTCTCGCGGCCGCCAATGGGTTGGCGCAAATCTCATCCATCCAAAGGGGCTCCATGCACTCGCGCACCGTATTTTTTGTGTCGGACGGAACCGGCATCACCGCCGAAACCTTCGGCAATGCCATCCTGGCGCAGTTTGAAATGAAGCCGCGCCACGTGCGCCTGCCCTTCATCGACACGGTGGACAAGGCCCACCAGGCCGTGCGGCAGATCAACCATACCGGCGAGGTCGAAGGCAAGAAACCCATCGTCTTCACCACCCTGGTGAACATGGAAGTGCTGCGCGTGATCCAGGAAGGCTGCAAGGGCATGTTGCTGGACATGTTCGGCACGTTCGTGCATCCGCTGGAGCAGGAGCTGGGCATCAAGTCGCACCACCGCGTGGGCCGCTTCAGCGATGTGAGCCGCAGCAAGGAGTACACCGACCGCATTGAAGCCATCAACTTCAGCCTGGCGCACGATGATGGCCAAAGCAACCGCGACCTGGCCGGCGCCGACGTGATCCTGGTGGGCGTGAGTCGCAGCGGCAAGACGCCCACCAGCCTGTACCTGGCGATGCAGTGTGGCCTGAAGGCGGCCAACTACCCGCTCATCCCGGAAGACTTCGAGCGCCGCCAGCTGCCACCCGCGCTGGTGCCCTTCCAGAAAAAAATCTTCGGCCTGACCATCAGCCCGGAGCGCCTCTCGGAGATCCGCAGCGAACGGCGGCCAGGCTCCAAGTACGCCGACCTGCTCAACTGCCGCCACGAGGTGGCCGAGGCCGAAGCGATGATGCGCCGGGCGGGCATCCGCTGGCTGTCGACCACAACCAAGTCCATCGAAGAGATTGCAACCACGATCCTGCAGGAGATCCGGCCCGAGCGGCTCGTGTATTGAGAACGAAGCAGACAAGCGGCACGAAAGTACCTGCCGCCTCGCCTGCGCGGCCCCGAATGGCCCTTCCCGCCGGAATTCATTTTCCTTGCCCCCATCCAATACTTGCACTAAGCTGACTTCACCCGGTGGGGGGATACCCACTCGCGCCCATCAAGTGCCCTTCAGAGGTGCTGAGGCGACGGAACCAATTGCAGAGGGGAGAGGCTGCCTTGGGCGCAACACATTCATTGGATGTACCTTCCGATGACGCATCGGAATTCCTGTCTACGCTGGCAGCGGACAAGCGCCACCGGCGCACGGCCGGCATAGCGCTGGCCGCGTCCTTCCTGATCTTTCTGGCCATTGCCCCCTTCGCGCGCGTGCCACTGCCGCCCGTGAACGCCTTCATCCCCGTCTACCAGACGGCGCTGATTACCAATGACCTGATCACCGCGGTACTGCTGCTCGGGCAATACCGTTTTTTGCGCTCCCGCGCGCTGCTGGTGCTGGGGGCTGGCTACCTCTTTTGTGCCTGCATGGCGGTGGCCCACGGACTGAGTTTTCCCGGGCTGTTCGCGCCCGGCGGCGTACTGGGCGCCGGGCCGCAAACCACCGCTTGGCTGTACTTTTTGTGGCACGGCGGATTTCCGCTGTTTGTCTTCGCGTACGTCGAGCTCAAGGACCGTGCCCCGGGCGAAGCGGCGAGTCCGGCGAAGGCGGGCACAGTGGGCCGCGACATTGCCATGGCCATTGTGGGTGCCGTGGCGCTGACAGTGGCGCTGGTATTGCTGACCACGGCGGGCCACGATGTGCTTCCAGCGCTCATGCGTGGCACCCGGGATGATTCCGGCAAGTTCCTCGTTGCCTTTTGTACATGGACCTTGTCGCTGGCAGCTCTGATGTACCTGTGGCGCAAGGCCCGCAGTGTGCTGGACCTGTGGCTCATGGTGACGCTGGTGGCCTGGCTGCTGGACATTGCGCTGGCAGCGGTCCTGAACGGCGCGCGCTTCGATGTGGGCTTTTACGGTGGGCGCGTCTATGGGCTGCTCGCATCCTCTTTCGTGCTGGTCGTCTTGCTGCTCGAAAACAGCCGCCTGTATGCCGACCTGGCCCGCGCCAACATACGCGAGCGTCAGCGCAGTGCGGAGCTTGAACTGGCGCGCAACGAAGCCAACGCCGCCGCCCAGGCAAAGTCCAACTTCCTGGCCGCCATGAGCCACGAGATTCGCACCCCCATGAACGGGGTCATCGGCATGATCGACGTGCTCGCGCGCTCAAGCCTGAAGCACCCCCAGGTGGCCATGGTGGACCTGATCCGCGAATCCGCCTTTTCGCTCTTGAGCGTCATCGAGGACATTCTGGATTTCTCCAAGATCGAGGCCGGTCACCTCGAGGTGGAAAGCGAGCCCATGGCCGTGAGCGAGGTGGTCGAAAAAGTCTGCGCCATGCTCAACCGCTTGGCGGAAAAACAAGGCGTGGAACTGACGCTATTCACCGACCCCGAAATTCCCCCCGCCTTGCTGGGCGACGCCTTGCGCCTGCGCCAGATACTGATCAACCTGGTCAACAACGCCATCAAATTTTCCGCGGGCGGAAGTGCTCCCGGCCGGGTGGCCGTGCGCGCAGTGCTCGTGGCACAAGATGCCCAGAGCGTGACGCTGGAGTTCCAGGTTATCGACAATGGCATCGGCATGGGCGAGGCCACCTTGGCAAAGCTCTTCACTGCCTTTACCCAGGCCGACGTGTCCACCACCCGGCGTTTTGGAGGCACCGGCCTGGGTCTGGTCATCTCCGGCAACCTCGCGCAGCGCATGGGTGGCCACATTTCCGTGACCAGTGCGCTGGGCGCGGGCTCCACGTTCACACTGCGCCTGCCCCTTGTGCGTGTTCCCCCTGGCCCGCAAGAAGCGCAGCCCGCCCCCTCCCCGGTGGCAGGGTTGTCCTGCCTCATCATTGGCAACGGCAAGACGCTGTCCGGCGATTTGGTGACTTACCTGCGCAATGCCGGGGCTCACACGCAGCTGGTGGCGAATATCGAGGCCGCCAGCCAACTGGCGCCCAGCCTGGCGCCAGGCCCCTGGGTCTGGGTGATCAACACCGAAGCCGACAAGCCCCTCTCGCTGGACAGCCTGCGCACCCTTGCGCGCGCCCATCCCGGCCTGGCCCCCCACTTTGTGGTGATAGGCCACGGCCCCCACCGCTACCCGCCGCAATTTGACGCGGACTGCATCTCCCTGGACGGCAACGTGCTGACCCGCAGCGCCCTGCTGCGTGCGGTGGCCGTGGCCGCGGGAAGGATCCCGCACCATGACGAGCAGAACACGCTGGCCCCTGCGCGCTATGCAGCCATGCCGGTGGCGCTGTCGCGCGAAGAAGCGCGCCGCCAGCGCCGCCTGATCCTGGTGGTGGAAGACAACGAGATCAACCAGAAGGTCATCATGCAACAGCTGTCGTTGCTGGGACTGACGGCCGATCTGACGAGCGATGGCCTGCAGGCCCTGATCCGCTGGCGCAGCGGTGACTACGCCCTGATCGTGACCGACCTGCACATGCCCGGCATGGATGGCTACCAGCTCGCCTCCGTCATCCGCGCCGAGGAGCAGGAGCGCGCCAACGCCCGCATCCATGCGGGAGAGGTGCCCGAGCCGCCGGTGAGGATCCTCGCGCTAACGGCCAATGCCCTCAAGACGGAGGCGCAGCGTTGCAAGGACGCGGGCATGGATGACTACATGAGCAAGCCCGCCCCGCTGTCGGAATTGCAGGAGTTGCTGGAGCGGTGGTTGCCCAAGCCCCCCACCGCCACTGCGCCCTCAGCAGCGGCGTGTGCGAGCAACCTCCCCCTCCAGTCCGCGGGGCCGGTGGACATCCAGATTCTGCGCAGCCTGGTGGGGGACGACCCGCAGCTCCTGCGCGAGTTTCTGCAGACCTTCCGCACCAGTGCTGCGCGCATTGCGCAGGAGGTGGAACAAGCCTACTGCGCCGGCAGCGCGGCCAAGACAGTGGCGGCCGTCCACAAGCTCAAGTCGGCTGCGCGTTCGGTGGGAGCCATGACACTGGGCGATCTTTGCGCCGACATGGAGCAGGTGGGCGCGGCCGGCCAGATCGACGCCCTCTCCATGGCATTCGACCATTTCAAGGTGGAGATGGCCGCCGTAGACCGGCACCTGGCCGACCTCTTGTCCAACAACATACCGGGTGAAGCGCCATGAATGCCAAGCCCGACATGCACATCCTGGTGCTCGATGACGAGCCCTTCATGCTCAAGCTGCTGGCCCGGCTGCTGACCAACCTAGGGTTTACCAACGTCGCCATCTGCGACAACGGCCTCACTGCGCTGGAACAGGTGGACGATCCCGCGCACGCGCCTCAGCTCATCCTGTGCGACCTGAACATGCCAGGCATGGACGGCATCGAGTTCGTGCGCAGGTTGGTGGAGCACGGGTATGCAGGCAGCCTGATCCTGGTCAGTGGCGAGGACGAACGCATCCTGCAGTCTGCCCGCACCCTGGTGCAGGCCCACCACATCGAAGTGCTGGGCAGCTTGCAAAAGCCAGTGCAGCCGCAAGCGCTCTTCCAATTGGTAGAGCAGTGGGTTCCACCGGCGCAGGCAGCCCAGCACCTGCAGGGCAAGGGCTATGGCGCGGAGCGCCTGGCCCAGGCCATCGAGGCCGGAGAACTGGTCAACCACTACCAGCCCAAAGTCTCGGTCTCTACCGGCGACATGGTGGGCGTGGAGACCCTGGTGCGTTGGCGCCATCCCCAGGACGGCATGGTGTACCCCGACCAGTTCATCGGCCTGGCCGAAGACCATGGGTTGATTGATGCGCTCACGCAGGCGGTGCTGGCACAAGCGCTGAGCGACAGCGCCGCCTGGGCGCTGCAAGGCTGCAAGCTCAAGGTGGCCGTCAATGTCTCCATGGCCAACCTGACGGCGCTGGAGTTCCCGGAGCAGGTCACGTCTGCCGCCGCCGCCGCAGGGGTCCTCCCCCAGTCCATCATTCTGGAGGTGACCGAAAGCCAGCTGATGAAGGATTTGCGCGCGCCGCTGGAGATCCTCACGCGCCTGCGCCTACGGCGCTTCAGGCTTTCCATCGACGACTTCGGCACGGGCCATTCATCGCTGGCGCAGTTGCGTGACGTGCCGTTCGACCAGCTCAAGATCGACCGGAGCTTCGTTCACGGCGCCCACCACAACGAAACCCTGCGCGCCATCTTCTTTGCCAGCCTGGGCCTGGCCAAGGAGCTGGGGATGGAGGTAGTTGCCGAAGGTGTGGAAGACGCCGCCGACTGGGCCTTTCTGCAAAGGACAGAATGCGACCTGGCGCAGGGCTACCTCATCGCCCGCCCCATGCCGGCAGACCAGATCCTTGGGTGGGCTGCGAGCTGGCGGCAGCGTTGGGCGGCAGAACATTCACCGCCTCCATCGCCGTGATGGGAATGCCGGCGAAGGCAACACTTCAGCACTGGCCTGCCCAGCGGACAACACCAGGCGAAAAGCGGCTGGACGCATCACGCAGCCAACCGCTCTTTTTTTGATAGCTGCCAGCGCTTGATTTAAAAGCGCTGGCGTTCGTTTTCACCTGAAACAGCTCAAACCAAGCCGGCGCCATGCGGCAGGCCCGGCCCGGTGTCGGCTGCCGCAGACTTCGCGCGGGCGCGCGATGCCCTGCGCGAAGGACTTGTTCAGCATAGCCGCAGCACTCAGGCCACCTCTGCCACCGGCGTTCCAGCCGTGGCGCCCGCCGTCGATGCGGGCGCAGCCACCACCGGCATGCGGATCAGATGATCGAACGCGCTCAGTGCCGCCTTCGATCCCTCGCCCGCCGCGATCACGATCTGCTTGAACGGCACCGTGGTGCAGTCACCCGCCGCGAACACGCCGGGCAGGTTGGTGCGGCCGTGCGAGTCGACGATGATTTCGCCGAACTTGGAAAGCTCCACCGTGCCCTTGAGCCACTCGGTGTTGGGCACAAGGCCGATCTGCACGAACACGCCTTCCAGCGGTACGGCGTGCTCCACCCCGGTCGCGCGATCCTTGTATTTCAGGCCATTCACCTTGCCTTCGGCTCCGGTGATCTCCGTGGTCTGCGCGTTGATGTGGATGGTCACGTTGGGCAGGCTCTTGAGCTTGTTCACCAGCACGGCATCGGCCTTGAGCTGGTCGGCAAACTCGATGAGCGTGACATGCTGCACGATGCCAGCCAGGTCGATCGCCGCCTCTACGCCGCTGTTGCCGCCGCCGATGACGGACACGCGCTTGCCCTTGAACAGCGGGCCGTCGCAGTGCGGGCAGTAGGCCACGCCCTTGTTCTTGTACTCGGCTTCGCCGGGCACGTTCACATTGCGCCAGCGGGCGCCGGTGGACAGGATCACCGTCTTGGCCTTGAGCGAGCCGCCATTGGCCAGCTGCACCTCGACTAGGCCGCCGGGCTGCGCGGCGGGGATGAGCTTGTCTGCGCGCTGCAGGTTCATGATGTCCACGTCGTAGGCGCGGGTGTGGGCCTCCAGCGCGGCAGCAAACTTGGGGCCCTCGGTTTCGAGCACCGAGATGTAGTTCTCGATGGCCAGGGTGTCGTTCACCTGGCCGCCAAAGCGCTCGGCGGCGACGCCGGTGCGGATGCCCTTGCGGGCGGCGTACACCGCGGCTGCCGCGCCAGCGGGGCCGCCACCGACGATGAGCACGTCGTACGGGTCCTTGGCGCTGAGCTTGGCGGCTTCGCGGGCGGCCGAGCCGGTGTCGAGCTTGGCGACGATCTCTTCCAGCGACATGCGGCCGGAGCCGAACACCTGCCCGTTCAGGAACACCATGGGCACGGCCATGATTTCGCGGTCGGTCACTTCCTGCTGGAAGGCACCGCCTTCAACGACGGTGGTCTTGACCTTGGGGTTGACCACGGCCATCAGCGACAGGGCCTGCACCACGTCCGGGCAGTTGTGGCAGGTCAGGCTCATGTAGACCTCGAAGTTGAAGTCGCCATCCAGCGCCTGAATCTGGTCGATCACGTCCTGCTCGACCTTGGGTGGATGGCCGCCCGTCCACAGCAGGGCCAGCACGAGCGAAGTGAATTCGTGGCCCAGCGGCAGGCCGGCAAAGCGCAGGCTGTTGGTGGCGCCCACGCGCTGCAGGCTGAAGGATGGCTTCCGGGCGTCGTTGCCATCGGTGCGCAGGGTGATCTTGTCGCTGCGCAGGGATTGGATGGTGGTCAGGAGCTCGCGCATGTCGCGCGCCGTCTCGCTGTCGTCCAGGGACGCCACCAGCTCAAACGGCTGCTGCACGCGCTCCAGGTACGCGGAAAGCTGGGTCTTGAGTTGTTCGTCGAGCATGGTGGTGTCCTTTCAGATTTCGAGTTGTGATGCCTTCACAGGTTGGCGGCAGGCGGTTGGCAGATCAAGCCTGCTGGCCAAACTCTGGGCGAAAAAAAACCGGACGGCATGGCGCACGAGCGCCATGACGCTGTCCGGCTTCGAGGCCGAAGTTAAGCAGGCTTAGATCTTGCCGACCAGATCCAGGGAAGGCGTCAGCGTCTTGGCGCCTTCCTTCCACTTGGCTGGGCAAACCTGGCCGGGGTTGGCGGCGGTGAACTGGGCAGCCTTCAGCTTGCGCAGGGTTTCCGACACATCGCGGGCGATTTCGTTGGAGTGGATTTCCATCGTCTTGATCACGCCATCGGGGTTGACCACGAAGGTGCCGCGCAGCGCCAGGCCTTCTTCAGGGATGTGCACGCCAAACGCGTTGGTCAGCTGGTGCGTGGGGTCGCCGACCAGGGGGAATTTGGCCTTGCCCACGGCGTCGGAAGTTTCATGCCACACCTTGTGCGAGAAGTGCGTGTCGGTCGTCACGATGTACACCTCGGCGCCAGCCTTCTGGAACTCAGCGTAGTTCTCGGCAGCGTCTTCGATTTCGGTGGGGCAGTTGAATGTGAAAGCTGCCGGCATGAAGATCAGCACGGACCACTTGCCCTTGAGGGTCTGCTCGGTCACTTCGATGAATTCACCCTTGCCGCCACGGTTGACGAAAGCGGTGGTCTTGAAGGGCTGAACTTGCGTATTGATCAGGGACATTGCTGTTTCCTTTGTGGTTGGTTGACTGAACGAGGAGGAAGTCTAGGCGGTTTGACACCATGAATCCAATTAATTGATTGCATTGAATCAATTGGATATGACTATATCGCGACCGATTGCCCCGCGGCGGGCTGTCGCATGTTGCGCCACCTCAAAGACTGCTGCAAGTTTTTGAATGAAACTAATTCTCATTCAATAGAATCCATCCGAAGCGTGCTGTGCCGCTGGTTGTTCGATCTGTGAAACGCCCGCCGGCTTCCGCACTGTTTTATCGGTCAAAAATGGCTCTTGCGCTTGATGATCAAGCGCAGGCAGCTCATCTATTTATAGCAAAGGCCTTTGTTTCATCATGTTCCAGACTCTGCTGATCTGTTTCCGTGAAGGGCTAGAAGCCCTGCTCGTCGTGGCCATTGCCACGCTTTACCTGCGCAAGACGGGCCGCCTGCACCTGCTGCTGCCGCTGCGCGCGGGCGTCGGCGTGGCCGCCCTGCTCTCGCTGGCGCTGGGCTGGGTGCTGTCGCAGGTCGGCGCGCTGTCACCTGCGGCCGAGGGTGTGATGGCGCTGGTGGCCGCCGCCACGGTGACCTGGTGCGTGGTCCACATGCACCGCGCAGGCCAAGGCATGGGGCAGGACATTGCCCAGCGTATGCAAAGCGCCAGCCTGCTCGAAGGCCCGCGCGCCTGGATGGCAGTGTTTCTGTTCGCCCTCTTCATGGTGGGCCGCGAAGGGGTGGAGACAGCCACCATGCTCGCCGCCCTGGCCCGCAGCGCCGACCTGGCCTACATGGCCTGGGGCGGCCTGGCGGGCCTGGCGCTGGCCATTGCCATCGCCTGGGCCTGGACACGCTACGGCCGCGCGGTGAATCTCTCGCGGTTCTTCCGCGTCACCGCGTGGTTCATGGCGGTGTTTGCAGTGCAACTGGTGATCTATGCATTCCATGAATTCACCGAAGGCGCCCAGATCCCCGGAATCGACAACGCCTGGTGGCACGCTGCCACCGAAGATCTGGCAGAGGGCACCATCGCCCAGCTGATTTCGCTGGCCCTGGTAGTGGTGCCCACCGTGTGGCTGGGTGTGGCGCACTGGCGGGAACGCCGCGCCACATCGGCGGTAACGTCGCCCGCAGTGGGCGCTGCTGCTACTGCGACGGCTCGAACGGCGCAGTAGCAAGCTCTGCGATCCATCGGCAATCGGATTGCCCTTGCCTCGCCTCGCACGCCAGGCCGCTGAACGCGAACGCTTATCAGCCTCACACGCAGCCCATGCGCGAGAAGAGGGACTTGCCTTGCGCGGGTTGATGCCGGTCACGACAATCGGTGCCGCTTCAACCCACAGAACAAGGAGTCCCCCATGAAAGGCGACGCACAGGTCATCGGCCATCTGCAGGCCCAGCTCAAGAACGAGCTCACCGCGATCAATCAGTACTTTCTGCACTACCGCATGCTCAAGCACTGGGGCTTCGACAAGCTGGCCAAGAAGGAGTATTCGGAATCCATCGGGGAGATGAAACATGCCGACTGGCTGATGGACCGCATCTTCACGCTGGACGGGCTGCCCAACCTGCAGGACCTGGCCAAGCTGCAGGTCGGCGAAGACGTGCCGGAGATCCTCGCCTGTGACCTGCGTGCCGAGCAAGCCGCCCAGGCCACCATCAAGGACGGCATCGCCCATTGCGAGAGCGTGCGCGACTATGTTTCGCGCGACCTGCTGCAAAAGATCCTGGACGACACCGAGGAGCACATCGACTTCCTTGAAACTCAAATCGATCTCATCGACAAAGTGGGGTTGCAGAACTATCTGCAGTCGCAGATGGGTGAGGTGGACTGACACGCGCGCCGCAGGGGCGGTGACGCCCCCTCACTGGATGAACGGGCTTCGGCCCGTTTTTTTTCGCGCGTAGCCAGCGAGGCGACACACAGAATGTTGCAAATGCGCCGCAACCCCACCATCGAAGCGCCTCAATAAATGCGAATGCTTCTCAACAACGGTAGAATGCATCCCCGGTGAACGATGGCCGCCGGCGGGCCACCCCGTAGCCCCACGGGCCATCGCTCACCAGGGAACCTCCGCATGCATCGAGCGCCAGCGCGTGCTGCGATGCGGGGGCATCGCGATGCTGCCAGCGGCGCAAAGCGACGGCCCCCATGCGATGAACGGCAGGCCGCGATATTGCGGCCCGTGAGGCACGCGAAGGTTCCCCACCACACCAGCCAGCCAGCAGCGGGCCCCGCCCCCGCTCCAGCCAGCGTCGGAATGTCTTTGCACCCACGCCTGGAGCTTTTTCTCAATGCTGCGCGCCACTGCCTGTCCCTGCCTTGGGGCGTACCTTTCCTGCCCGCCGATTCAACGCCACGCAGCCGGGGCACCGTCATGAAACCAGTGCGCGCCGACGGGCGCTATCGCTTGGCAGTCGCCTCCCGCGCCTTGGCAGCCATCGGCGGGGGCTACGCGCTGGCTGCCGGATGGGCAGCAGCGTTTTCGCTCGCACTGGCCCAGCTCATGCCGCGTGTGGAGGCGGTCCTGATCGCCACCATGCTGGCCTGGCTGGCCTACGCCATGGCCGCCGGATGGGCCTTCTATGCCCGAACAGCCTGGGGAGCCTGGGGCGGCACGCTGCTGCCCGCGCTGGTGCTGGGCGCCTGCGCCATGGCTCCGCAGTGGATGGGCATCACGCCATGAGCGCCACCCCCAGCCCTGCGGCCCACCGCCCCGCCAGCACCCAGCGCGAGGGCTTTCGCCAGGCCATGTCGTGGCTGCATACCTGGGCCGGGCTCATCCTGGGCTGGCTGCTGTTCGCCATTTTCCTGACCGGCACGCTGTCGTTCTTCCGCAGCGAGTTCAACCTGTGGATGCGGCCCGAGATGCACGGCCTGCCAAGCGCCACCGAAACCGAAGGTGCAGCAGAGCCCACCGCGCAGGCCGCGCAGGCAGCCCGCACGGCACAGACCGTGCAGAAGTCCGTGGATGCCCTGGTGCGCAGGGCGCCCGAGGTCACGCAGTGGATCTTGCATCTGCCCGACGAACGCGACCCGGCCGTCAACCTGCTGTGGCGCGGCACCGGCAACGGCCGCTTCGAAACCCTGCGCATGCATCCACAAACGGGCGAGCCCATCGAGGCGCGCCAGACCATGGGTGGCGATTTCTTCTACCGGTTCCATTTCGAGCTGCGCACCGCGCAAAAGGGGCGCTGGGCCATCCAGGGCCGCTGGGTGGTGGGCGTGGCCACGATGCTGATGTTCGTGGCGCTCATCACGGGCGTCATCACGCACCGCCGCATCTTCAAGGACTTCTTCACCTTCCGGCCAAACAAGGGCGGGCAGCGCGCATGGATGGATGCGCACAACGTCACGGGCGTGCTGGTGCTGCCGTTCTACCTGATGATCACCTTCAGCGGGTTGATGATCTTCCACACGCTGTACATGCCCGCGGGCATTGCGACCGCCTACAAGACAGAAAAAGGCGTGGACGCCAACGCCTACTTTGCCGACCTGCAGGGAGAGAAGGCCGAGAGCCGCCCCCGCCGTGGCCCGGGGGACCCAGTGGAGCCCCTGCCAGCCATTGCCCTGCAGCCCCTCATCGAAGCGGCATCCACCCGCTGGCAAGGCGGCCGCATTGGCAGCCTGCAAGCGCGGCGCGATGCCAAGGGCCGCGCCGTGGTCGAAATCACGCGCCACGATGGGGACAGGCTCCAGTACCGCCCGCCTCGCCTGCTGTTTGACGCCACTACCGGCCAGTGGCTGGACCAGGCCGATGCCACTGGCCCAGCCGCCAGAACGTATGGCGTGCTCTACGGCCTGCACCTGGCGCGCTTTGCCGATGCGGGCATGCGCTGGGTGCTGTTCGGCTTCGGGGTACTGGGCAGCCTGATGATCGCCACCGGCATGGTGCTGTGGTCGGTCAAGCGCAGCGCCAGATCGGAGGCAAAAGCGCAGGCACATGCGCAAACGGCAGCCAGTCGCGAGATCCACGCTGTACCCCTTGCGGTGGCAGCGAGAGCCCCCTTTGGCGAGCGCCTGGTCGCCGCCATCAACATCGCAACGCTGGCGGGCCTGCCGCTGGCGTGCGGTGTGTACATCGCCTCCAACCGACTGATCCCGATCGGCACCGCGGGGCGGGCCGACGTGGAACTGGCGTGGTTCTTCGGCACCTGGGGGCTTGCGCTGTTGTGGGCGCTGGCCTGCGCCCTGGCGCGCGAAGGCCGCGCGGGCTGGTCGGTGCCGCTGTGCGCCGCGGGCCTGGTGTGGGCTGCGCTGCCGGGGATCAACGCACTGACCACCCGCACCCACTTGGGCGTTACGCTGCCGGCGGGCGAGTGGGCCTGGGCCGGCATGGACCTGTCGTTCCTGGCCACGGGCCTGCTGCTGGGATGGCTGTCGTGGCGGCTGCGCCCAGGCCGCATGTCCCGGGGCAAGGTGGCCGCGCACCCTGGGCCGCACACCGCGTCGCCCGCCCCCCGGCCGGCTCCGCCGCAGGCCGTCGCGGCGCTGCCCGGGACGCCCGGCGTCTCGACCTTGGGAGCCTGAGCCATGTCCGCATTCCTGCTTTGTTTTGCCGCGTGGTCGGCCATCGCGCTGGGCATGGACCGCCACCACCAGGATGCGCTCGGCCGCGAAGGCAGTGCGCGCCACCTGCTGCGCCTGCGCCGCGCCGGATGGCTTTTGCTGCTGCTGTCACTGTGGCTGGCGGCCCGGCCTTCGCACGCGACGCCAACATCCCTGGGCGTGACCGCCTGGGCCATCGCGCTCTCCGTGGCGGCGGTGGCGGTCACGGCCATGGTGACTTGGCAGCCCCGGCGCGCTCCAGCCTTCGCAGGCGGGGCCCTGGTTACCGGCCTGCTCGCGTGGGCATTGGGCTGGTAATGGCACGTCGCTCCAGCCAGCTGCTGGGCGCCTGAGTGCCCGCAGCCCTTTCCTCAACACGTCTCCACCACCGAGCAACGTTTCCCGTCACTGCTTCGCACCCCCCAGCGGGGCCGGCCACCGGCCCGCGCCAGGCCCGGCGTGCGAGGTGTCTTCACCTGCGCTGCGCACACTTCAAAGGAAAAAACCATGCACGCAACCCGCTCCTCTCACACGCTCAGGCCTTCGTCTGCCGCGTTGCTCGCTGCGCTGTGCAGCGCCGCCTGGGCCCAAAGCCCGCCACCCTCGACCACGCCACAAACGCTGGGCGAAGTCACCGTACAGTCCACCATCGGCGATGACGGCTATTCGCCCGCAGCCAGCACCTCTGCCACCAAGGGCAGCGCGCCGCTGCGCAATGTGCCTCAGGCCGTGAACGTGGTGCCCGAGCAGCTCTTGCGCGATCAAGGTGCCCGCTCGATGGAGGACGCGCTGCGCAACGTGCCCGGCGTGGCCATGAGCCACGGCGACGGCCAGCGCGACCAGGTGGTGATACGCGGCTTCACCGCCATTGCCGACCAGTTTGTGGACGGCGTGCGCGACGATGCGCTGTACTTCCGCGACCTGGCCGACATCGAGCGCGTGGAAGTGCTCAAGGGCCCCGCCGCCGTGCTGTACGGGCGCGGCTCGTCCGGCGGCCTGATCAACCGCGTGACCAAGAAGCCCAAGTTTGGCGAGACCGCTGGCGAGGCATCTCTCGGCCTGGGCAATTTCGACTACCGCCGCGCCACGGCCGATGTGAATGTGGGCATCAGCGACACCGCCGCCTTCCGCATCAACGCCGCTGTGGAGGACTCCGGCAGCTACCGCGACCAGCAGTTCGTCAAGCGCCACAACTTCGCGCCCTCGCTCGCGCTCAAGCTCGCAGCGCAGACCGACCTGTTGCTGCAGTACACCAACGCCCGCGACAAGCGCCTCACAGACTTTGGCATTCCCGCGCTCAACGGCCGCCCCGTCAACGTGCCCGCCCGCACCTACTACGGCTCGCGCAATGCCGCGCAGGACGACACCACCACCAGCACCATGCAATCGATCGCGGCCACGCTGAACCATCGCTTCAACGACGACTGGTCCGTGCGCAACGTGACGCGCCTGTACGACTACACGCTGGACCGCTACAACACCTTGCCCGGCGGCACCACCGACCCGGTGAACCTGACCGTGGGCCGCACGCGCTCGTTCATCCTGCGCGATGAAAAGGGCTTCTTCAACCAGACCGATGTCACCTGGCGCAACCAGCTGGGCGGCTTCAAGCAAGAGTGGCTGATGGGGGTGGAGCTGGGCCAGCAGAAGAAGCGCTCCGAGTCCGTCTCGGGCGGGGCGGACCGCGTATCCATCTTCAACCCCATTGGTGCGGCGCCGGCCATCCCGGCGGCCAACTACAACGCCGACAGCGCCATCCCCAGCCACACGACGCAAGACACGGCCGCGCTGTACTGGCAGAACCAGATCACACTGGCCCCGCAGTGGAAAGCACTGCTGGGAGCACGCTACGACGTGTTCGGGCAAGAGACCACGTTCGATCGGAAGCTCAGCGCCCTCTCGCGCACCGACAAGAAATTCAGCCCCCGCGCGGGCCTGGTGTGGCAGCCCAGCGATGCAGTGTCGTACTACGTGTCGTACAGCAAGTCCTTCCAGCCCTCGGCCGAGACCTTCGCGCTGGCCGCCAACAACACGGGCGCCGAGCCCGAAATCACCGAGAACAAGGAGATCGGCGTGAAGCTCGACCTGCTCGATGGCCGCATGAACGTGACCGGCGCGCTCTTCAACCTGGAGCGCACCAACATCAAGAACACCGACCCCGCCAACCCCAGTCGCCAGATCAACGTGGGCACCCAGCGCACCAACGGCCTGGAGCTCACGGCCAACGGCCGCCTGCCCGGCCGCTGGGATGTGAGCGCAGGCTATGCCTGGCTGGACGGCCGCATGACGAAATCGCTGGCCACCACCAGCTCACTGCAACTTCCCACCGCCGCCATCCCCGCACAAGGCAAGGTGCCCGCGCTCACGCCACGCAACTCGGCCTTCCTCTGGGCCATGAAGGACCTGGGCCACGGCCTGCGCGTGGGCGGCGGGGTGAACCACGTGGGGGCGCGCTTCACTTCGCTGACCAACCTGGTCACCCTCCCCGCCTACACCACCGTGGACGCCGCGCTGCAGTACACGCTGGGCCAATGGGACGTGGACGTGAACGTCAAGAACCTGGCCAACCGCAAGTACTACGTGTCCAGCCATGGCAGCAACGACAACCTGATCCTGCCAGGCTCGCCGCGTGCGGTGCAGGTGACGCTGCGCACGCGGTTCTGACGCAGCCCACAAGGTGCAACGCTTGAGTTAGCGTCATATTGGCTGCCAGCGCTTAAAAACAAGCGCTGGTAGCTATTAAATAAATAGCATTAAGCACGCGCGAATGTGTGATCGGCCAAGACGTCCAGTGGAGCCAGGAGCACCATCAACACACGCCGTTTTCCTGTGTGCACCGTAAAACTGGTCTGAACTTCATCTGCAAAGCGACATAAATACAAACAATTCGCATTTGCAATGTAAAATTCAGTTTCCGCAAGCCACAGCCGTTCGCATCCACCAGCGCTCGGGCTGCAGCCAGCACCCATCGACCTTTCGTATTCCGGGTTGCCTGGCTTGAACCATTCTTTCCGCTTCACGCCGTCCGCTGCGGCCATCGCCACCTCCGAGGTGTGGCGCGGCCGGGGGCATGTGCGCCAGCGAAGCCCTTCCCGCACCAACTCCACACCATGCTGAGCCCCACCGCCCTGCGCCGCTGGAGCTGGACCCACAAGTGGTCCAGCCTGGTGTGCACCGTCTTCATGCTGCTGCTGTGCCTCACAGGCCTGCCGCTGATCTTTCACCACGAAATCGGCCACCTGCTGGGCACAGAAGTGGAGGCGCCGGCCATGCCTGCCAACACGCCGCGCGCCAGCCTCGACAAGGTACTGACCACCGCCCACGCGCTGCACCCCGAGCGCGTGGTGCAGTTCGCATCGCATGCGGAAGACGATGACAACGTCTGGTTCGTCACGCTCACGCCCACCCCGGCGCCCACCGATGACTTCCGCTCGGTGGCGGTGGATGCGCGCACGGCCGAGGTGCTGGCACAGCCACGTTTTGACGAGGGCTTCATGTACGTGATGTTCAAACTGCATGTGGACCTGTTCGCAGGCCTGCCGGGCAAGCTGTTCCTGGGCTTCATGGGCTTGCTGCTGCTGGTGGCCATCGTCACCGGGGTGGTGCTGTACGCGCCCTTCATGCGCAAGCTGGCGTTTGGCGAGGTGCGGCGAGGCCGCTCCGCGCGCGTGAAATGGCTCGACCTGCACAACCTGCTGGGCATCGTCACGCTGGTGTGGGCCTTCGTGGTGGGCGGCACGGGCATGATCAATACGTGGGCCGACCTGCTCATCAAGTACTGGCAGCACGACCAGCTCTCGGCCCTGCTCAAGCCCTACGAAGGCCAGCCCATCGTGCCCGCCGCAGAGCGCGGCCCGCTGCAGCAGGCACTGGAGGCCGCGCAGGCCCAGGCGCCGGGCACCAAGCTGTCGTTCATTGCGTTCCCGGGCACGGCGTTCTCCAGCCCGCACCACAACACGTTTTTCATGCGCGGCAACGAGCCGCTCACCTCCAAATTGCTCAAGCCCGTGCTGGTGGATGCGCGCACGGCGCAGGTCACCGCCGCTCCCGCGCTGCCGTGGTACCTGACGGCGCTGCTGGTGTCGCAGCCGCTGCACTTTGGCGACTACGGGGGCATGCCGATGAAGATCCTCTGGGCGCTGCTCGACATCGCCACCATCGTGGTCCTGGGCAGTGGCTTGTACCTGTGGCTGCGCAAGGGCGTACAGACAGCGAGCCCCGCGTCACAACCCGCGGGCAGCGCCACCAACGGCTTTGCGGGCGGCACATTGCCTGCACCGGGCGCTGCGCGCTCGACCGAGGGGGCGGCATGAAACAACAAAGCTCCTTCTGGGCCCTGTGGGGCTGGCCCATGGTGATCGGCGTGCTCACCACCACCGGGCTGCTCACCGCCCTGGTGTCCGATACCTGGGGCGACTGGTGGTCGTGGGTGGCGCTGGGCATCCCCGTGGCGGTGATGGGCTGGTACAGCTGGCCCCGCGCGACCGCGGCCGCATCCACCGCAGATGCATCCGGCGCGTCTTCCTCCGCACTGCGCTGAGTTCCTTGTTTTTTTGATCTTTTCCCCATGCCTTCCGCACCATCCTCCCGCCCCGCCCCACTGCTGCGCCCTGTGTTTTCTGCCACCCCCGTGGCAGTTGCGGCAGCCGTGGCAGTGCTGGCCCTCGCCGCTCCCGCGCTGCATGCGCAGCAACCTCCAGCCCCTGCCACGGCGAGTGAGGCCAAAACCCTGTCCACCGTGACCGTGAACGCCAGTGCCGACGCATCGGCGCAGGGCCTCTCTCCGGCCTACCCCGGCGGCCAGGTGGCGCGCGGCGGCCGCGCGGGCATCCTGGGCACGCGCGATGCCATGGACACGCCGTTTTCCATCACCAGCTACACCAACGAATTGATCCAGGACCGCCACGCCCGCAGCGTGGGCGACGTGCTGCAGAACGACCCCACGGTGCGCGTGGCGCGGGGCTTTGGCAACTTCCAGGAGGCGTACTTCATCCGCGGCTTCATCCTCGATTCGGACGACACGGCCTACAACGGCCTGTACAGCCTGCTGCCGCGCCAGTACATCGCCACCGAGCTGTTCGAGCGCGTGGAAGTGCTGCGCGGCGCCTCGGCCTTCTTGAATGGCGCCAGCCCGAACGGCGGCGGCATCGGCGGCAGCATCAACCTGCTGCCCAAGCGCGCGCCCAACGAGCCCCTGAACCGTGTGACCTTCGGTGTCTCGAGCGGCGGCCAAACGCAGCTGGCGGCCGACATTGCACGCCGCTTCGGCCCCGACGGCAACACCGGCATCCGCGTGAACGCGGCCACCCACAACGGCGGCACGGCCGTGGACCATGAAGACGTGAAGCTCGGCCTGGCAGCCGTGGGCCTGGACTGGCGCAGCCGCGATGTGCGCCTGTCGGGCGACATCGGCTGGCAGGACCACAAGCTCCAAAGCACCCGCACCAACGTGACGCTGGCCTCGGGCGTAACGCAGATGCCTGCTGCTCCCGACGGCGGCGCGAACTTCGCCCAGCCCTGGACCTACTCCAACGAGCGCGACACCTTCGGCACCCTGCGCGGCGAGTGGGACATTACGCCGAACGTGACCGGCTGGGCCGCTGCGGGCGCACGCCGCAGCTCCGAAGCGAATTCGCTGGCCAACCTCACGGTGAGCAACAGCGGCACCGGCGCCGGCACCACCTACCGTTTCGACAACACGCGCAAGGACAGTGTGGACACCGGCGAACTGGGCCTGCGCGGCAAGCTGCAGACCGGCAGCGTGGGGCACGAATGGGTGCTGGTGGCCTCGCACTTCAGCGCCGAAAAGAAGAACGCCTATGCCATGGACTTCGGCAACACGCAGGCCACCAACCTCTACCAGCCGGTGTACTCCGCCCTGCCCGCCTTCAGCGCCAACACACTCCGCGGCGGCGATCTGGCCGACCCGCGCCGCACCGGCAGCACGCGCCTGAGCAGCTTCGCGCTGGGCGACACGATGTCGCTGCTGGAGGGCCGCCTGCTGCTCACGGCCGGCCTGCGCCACCAGACGATGGAGATCGCCAACTACGCCTACGGCACCGCCGTGCAGACCGACCGCTACGACCAGAGCCGCACCAGCCCGCTGCTCGCGGCCGTCTACAAGCTGGACAAGGGCTTCTCGCTGTATGGCAACTACGTGGAAGGCCTGAGCCAGGGCCAGACCGCGCCCTCCACCGCCGCCAACCGGGGCGAGATGCTTTCGCCCTATGTCGCCAAGCAAAAGGAAGTGGGCGTGAAGTTCGACGGTGGCCGCTTCGGGGGCAGTGTGGCGCTGTTCTCCACCACCAAGCCTCGCGCTTATGTGGGCAGCGACAACATCTTTCGCAGCAATGGCCGGGACCGCCACCAGGGCATCGAACTGGCCGTGCAGGGCGAGGCCACCAAGGGCCTGCGCCTGCTGGGCGGCCTGACCTGGCTCGAAGCCAAGCAGCTGAACACGGGCGCCGCCAGCACCGACGGCCGCCGCGTGATCGGCGTGCCCAGGCTGCAGGCCAACATCGGCGCCGAATGGGATGTGCCGGGCGTGAACGGCCTGGCACTGGATGGGCGTCTGGTACACACCGGCTCGGTGGTCGCCAACGCCACCAACACGCTCAGCGTGCCCAGCTGGAACCGGCTGGACCTGGGTGTGCGCTACCTGACCGAAGTGCAGGGCCGCCTCGTGACGCTGCGCGCCCGCGTGGACAACGTGGCCAACCGAAGCTACTGGGCATCGTCGGGCGGCTACCCCGGCGCGGGCTACCTGGTGGTGGGTGCTCCCCGCAGGCTGTCACTGAGCGTCGGCGTGGACTTCTGACGCCACACAACACACCCTTCAGCCCGATCGGCGTCGCCAGCAGGCGCCGCTTCCAGCCGTCGTGCACCGCTGAACCAGCGTTGCCCCAGCCACCCAGCGCCTGACCACCGGGCGCAGGCAGCCACCCCCTTTCGCACTGCCATGCCGTCCCCGCACCGCGCGGGGCGTGCAGCGCCGTGCCCGCCATCGTTGTTCAACACCACCGAAAGGAAACTGCCATGTCTTCGTCCTTGCTCTTCAAGACCGCCTTGATCGCCGCCGCATCCATCACGGCCGCCGCCACCGCACACGCCCACCAGGTATGGCTGGAGAACACCGGCGGCCAAGCCCGTCTGCACTTCGGCGAGTTCAACGAAAACCTGCGCGAGACCTCGCCAGGCCGTCTGGACCAGTTCAAGGGCGTGCCGGCGCTCGAGCAGCGCACCGGCACCGCCGCGCAGCGCGTGGAAGGCCAGTTGGGCAAGGACGGCTTCCACTACACCGTGGCCGGCACGCCCGACACACTGTTCGCCGCAGCCACCTACCCGCTGATCGACCGCAGCAAGCGCAACCTGCCCACCATGTACTGGCAGCCCTCGGCGCGCTGGGTGGCGGGCCTATCGCAGGCCGTGGCGCCCACCGCGCCGCTGGACCTGGTGCCCACGGGCAAGCCCGGCGAGTTCAAGGTGGTCTACCAGGGCGCACCGCTGCCCAAGGCCAAGGTGCAGCTGGCCGCGCCCTCGGGCTGGACGCGCGAGGCCGAGACAGCCGACGACGGCACCGTGGCCTTCGCCACGCCCTGGAAGGGCCAGTACGTGGCCGAGGTGAAGCACAGCGACAAGACCCCCGGCGAAGTGCAAGGCGAGAAGTACGGCGAAGCCAGCTATGTGACCACGCTGACCTTTGTGGTGGCCGACGGCATGGCGTCGCCCGCGCTGCCCGCGCCGCCCAAGGCGCACTGAGATCAATTGGCATCCATCGCTGGTGTATCAAGCGCTTATAGCTATCACTTCAATAGCACCATGATTCAAGCAATCTTTCTGCGCACGGCGGTGGCGCACGCCGCGCTGCTGGCCCTGTGCGGCACCGCCCTCGCACAGGGCGGCACGGCGCCCACCCAAACTGCTGAAGGCGACGCGCCCGGCTCCGCCCCCTCCCTGCGCCAGGTGGATGTCGTCGACTCCACCGCCGACGCTGCAGCCACTCCCGCACGGCGGGCGCAGAGCAGTTCGCGCCTGGGCCTGTCCGTGCTGGAGACGCCGCGCTCGGTCAGCGTGATCGACAACGCGCTGCTGGAGCAGCAGATGGCCACCACCGAGCGCGACGTGCTGCGCAACGCCTCGGGCGTGTCGGCACGCACCGAGTACTACGGCTCGTACTCGCAGTTCGCCATCCGGGGGCTGTGGGCCAACAACATCAACAACTACCTGCGCGACGGCGCCAAGTTTTCACACCTGCTGGACCCACCGCTGTTCAACATCGACCGTGTGGAAGTCATCAAGGGCCCGGCCGCGCTGGAGTTTGGCCAGGTCGCGCCCGGCGGGCTCATCAACTATGTGAGCAAGCGGCCCCTTGCCGAGCCGCTGCGCACCGTGAAGATCGGCGCAGGCAGCCATGGCTGGCGCAGCGCCGAATTTGACCTGACCGGCCCGCTCAATGCCGACGGCACGCTGCGCTACCGCCTGGACGGCGGCGCGAGCCGCGGCGGCAGTTTTGTGGACGGCAACACCCCGCGCAAACAGGGCCTCGCGGGCAGCCTGGAGTGGCAGATCACGCCCGACACCCTCTGGCGCGCGCAGGCCGAGACCCAGAGCAGCGAGGGCGTATCGACCGTGGGCCTGGCCGTGCCCGACCCCAGGAACCCACGCAGCGCCGATGTGCTGCCCGTGGGCGCGTTCTATGGCGAGCGCTGGCTCAACACCAAGGGGAGCCTGCGCTTTTACTCCACCGAACTGCAGCACCGCTTCGCCAACGGCATCGAAGGCCGCGTGCACCTCTCGCGCAACGAAACCCACCGCAACGTGAACCTGCCCTCGCCCATGGGCCCCGTCGCCAACGGCCGAGTGGCGCGCGGCTACTGGCTGGCGCCGGGGCAGGAATACACCGCCGACACAGCGCTGGCCGAGCTGCGTGCCAAGCTGCAGACCGGAGTCGTGCAGCACCAGCTGCTGGCGGGCATGGACTGGCGTGCCAATGCAGGCGTCTACGGCGCAGTCACCCGGGGCAACCTGGGCACCATCGACCTCTACAACCCCATCGCGGGCCTGGTGCCGCCCGTGGCTTCCACGGGCGTGACCCGCCTGTCCACCGACGCACGCAACACCGGCCTGTTTGTGCAGGACCGACTGACGCTGGGCGACTTCGGCCTGCTGCTGGGCCTGCGCCATGACCGCTTCAAGGACGCCTACACCACGCCCGTCACCGACCTGAGCAAGACCCAGCCCAGCGCCGCACTGACCTGGCAGCCGCGCCCGGGCAGCATGGTTTACGCCAGCCACGCGCGCTCGTTCCAGGCCAACTCTGGCACGCTGGTGTGGGGTGCGCAGTCGGCCCCGCCTTCGGAGGGCAAGCAGCTGGAAGTGGGCTGGAAGCAGGAATGGCTGGACCAGCGCCTGATGACCACCGTGGCCGCCTTTGACCTGGAGTTCACCAACGCCCCCGCCAACGACCCCGCACACCCGGGCTACTCGGTGCTCACCGCACGCCAGCGCATCCAGGGCATCGAGCTGGAGCTGCAAGGCCGCATCACGCCCGGCTGGACGGTGACGGCCAATGCGAGCTTCCACGACCCCAAGGTGCTGTCCGACACCACGCCCGGTGCCAACGTGGGCCACCGCGTGGGGCTGGCCACGCGCCGCGCCGCATCGCTATGGACGCAGTACCGCCTGCCGCAGCTGCCCGGTCTGTGGGTGGGTGGCGGCTTGGTGCACCAGGGCGACAAGTTCACCGCCAACGACAACCAATGGCGCCTGCCCGGCTACACCGTGGTGGACCTGGCCGTGGGCTACCAGTTTGCGGGTGGCGTGCGGATACAGGCCAACCTGAAGAACGTGGCCAATCGCCGCTACTACCTGGACGGATCGACCACCGCCGCAGGCTTTGCCGCGGTGGTGCCGGGCACGCCTCGCAGCCTGCAGGTGTCGCTGGACTACACGTTCTGAAGACCGGCGACCAAGGCACATCGGCGCGCTGCCCCATCGGCCCACCCACAACCCGGCACGCGACACGCCATGCCTGGCCAGCGGGCCTGAACCTTTTTTTCAACCCTCGGAGAAACAGCACCATGCAATCTGGCATCACCGTCTGCCGCACCGCCATCGCACACGCGGCCCTGCTTGCCCTGTGCGGCGCGGCCCATGCGCAGCAGGCCACACCCACTGCCCCAACCGCCCCCACGGCAGAAAAAGCCCTCGCCCCGGTCACCGTGAGCGCGGGCGCCGAGCAGGAGAACCCCACCGCCCCCGTCACTGGCTTTGTGGCCAAGCGCGCCCTGAGCGCCACCAAGACCGACACCCCGCTCATCGAAACCCCGCAGGCCATCAGCGTCATCACTCGCGACCAGATGGAGGCCCAGGGTGTGCAGACACTGCGCCAGGTGACGGCGTACACGGCCGGGGCGGTGTCGAACTACTTCGACAGCCGCCAAGATACCTTCAAGGCCCGCGGCGGCGACGTGACGCAGTACCTGGACGGCATGGTCCGCTTCATCGGCTACTGGAACGACACCCGGCCCGACCCGTACACGCTCGAACGTGTCGA
Source organism: Acidovorax sp. (assembly GCF_022763525.1). Lineage (GTDB taxonomy): Bacteria > Pseudomonadota > Gammaproteobacteria > Burkholderiales > Burkholderiaceae_C > Acidovorax. The sequence goes on along the minus strand of NZ_JALEGG010000088.1, from coordinate 5,287 downwards.
GTTCCTGCGCGGCCCGTCGTCCGTGCTGTATGGCCAGGGCAGCGTGGGCGGTGTGCTCAACCTCACCAGCAAGCGCCCGCAGGCCGAAACGCAGCGCGAAGTGCAGGTGCAGCTGGGCAGCAACGCACGCAAGCAGATCGCCGCCGACATGACCGGCAAACTCACGCAGGACGGCGAATGGCTCTACCGAATGGTGGCCGTGGGACGCGACAGCGACACGCAGGTGGATCACGTGCGCGATGACCGCGTGGTGATCGCCCCCACCGTCACCTGGAAGCCCAGCGCCGCCACCTCGCTCACGCTGCAGCTCACGCACCAAAAGGACAAGAGCGGCTCGCTCATCGGCTTCTTCCCCTGGCAGGGCACGCAGCTGCCCAACCGCTATGGGCAGATCACCACCAACACCTTCATCAGCGAACCCGGCTGGGACCGCTACAACTCCGAAAGCACCTCCTGGGGTTACCTGTTCAGCCACCAGATCGACAGCACCTGGACCGTGCGCCAGAACCTGCGCCGCAGCGTGAGCGACGTGGACTACCGCACGCTGTACACCAGCTTCACCGCCAATGCCGCCCAGGGCCGCCCCGCGCGCCCCGTGTTCAACGCCGACAACCGCACCGTGCTGCGCGACGCCTCGTGGACGTTGGGCAACGCGCGCATGCTGCTGGTCGATACGCAGGTCGAAGGCAAGCTGCGCTGGGGCGAAGCCGAGCACACCGTGCTGGGCGGCCTCGATGTGCAGCGCAACCACTGGGGCCAGCAAAGCTGGCGCGCCGTGGCACCCGCCATCGACGTCTACAACCCCGTGTACGGCAACTTCACGGCGCCATCGGCATCGGCCCTGGCACGCGTGCCCAGCGTAGAGCAGCGCCAGTTGGGCTTCTACGCCCAGGACCAGATCAAGTGGGGCCGCTGGACCGCCACCCTGGGCCTGCGCCATGACAACGCCAAGAGCGACACCGAAGGCCGCCCCGCCGCTGCTGCCGACGACAAGGCCTGGAGCAAACGCGCTGGCGTCACCTACCAAATGGACGGTGGCTGGGCACCGTACGTGGGCTACTCCGAATCCTTCCAGCCACTGGGCGGAGCCAACTTCTACGGCGTGCCCTTCAAGCCCCAGCGTGGCGAGCAGTGGGAGGCCGGTGTGAAATGGCAGCCGCCTGGCCAGGGCATCAGCGCCTTCGCCGCCGTCTACCAGCTGCGCGAGAAGAACCGCAAGACCACCGACCCGACCAACCCGCTGAACAGCCTGCAGATCGGCGAAGTCAAGGTCAAGGGCTTTGAAACCGAGGTGCAAGCCAGCCTGGCGCGCCAGTGGGACTTCACCGTGGGCTACGCCTTCACCGATGCCAAGATCAGCCGCAGCAATGCAGGCGACCAGGGCACTCCGGTGGCCAGCGTGCCCAGGCACACCGCCTCGGCCTGGCTGAGCCATCGCTTTGCAAGCGAGGGGCGCGGCGGCTGGACGGTGGGTGCCGGCGTGCGCTACACCGGCTCGCAATGGAGCGGCACCACCGCCATCAGCACCCCGGCCGCCACGCTCGCCGATGCCATGGTGGCGTACGACGCAGGCGACTGGCGCGTAGCCTTCAACGTGGTCAACCTGGCGGACAAGGTGCACATCACGCAGTGCTTGGCGCGCGGGGATTGCTTCTACGGCCAAGCCCGCACCTACACGCTGACGTCGACCTATCGGTTCTAAGCGTGGCAAAACCACCTGCCTCCGCCCTTCCCGCCAGGGAGCAGCAGAGGCCGCGCCCAACACCTTCGCAGGCCCCTCAGAGCGCATCCGTGTTCCGCGTTGGTACCCCATTGGTGCGCCTCGGCAGGCACCGTGCACCGATTTAGCCGCAGCATGACGCCCAGGGGCGCCGCCCTTGCCTTCGCCCCACCGAGGCGTCTGCCTTTGTTGCACCGCCCCAACACCCCTATGAGCAAAAGGTGTTTACCCCTCTGGCGGTCATCGAATTCGGCGATTAGCATCCCCCTCCGTTGCAAAGTGCAACAGTCACATCACCACAGGCACCAAACTTGCTTGTAGCGACGGCCCGCAAACACTCACCCTTGCGTGTTCTGGCCCGTGATATTTGTCGTCAAACAAAATTTGATTCAAGGAAACCTTGCCCATGAAAAAGATGAACCGTTGCGCCCTGGCTGCGCTGGCCCTGATCGGAACCTCCGCCGCGTTCGCCCAAAGCAGCGTGACCCTGTACGGCCGGGTTAACACTACGTTCGAACACCAAAAAGAAGGCAATGTCTCCAAGACCGGCCTGTTCAACAACTCCTCCCGCTTCGGCTTCAAAGGCACGGAAGACATGGGCGGCGGCCTGAAGGCTGGTTTCCAGCTGGAAGCCGGTTTTGACTCCAGCAGCGGCGCCACCAGCTCCACCTTCTTCGGTCGCCAAAGCGAAGTGAACCTCTCCGGCGGCTTCGGCATGGTGCGCCTGGGCAACTTCACGTCCGAGTCCTACTACGCCACCGCCGACTTCATCAGCAACCACAACCACGACACCGGTTCGTCGTCGGATGCGCTGTACGCCTACCCTGCCCGCGACGCGAACAAGATCGCCTACCGCACCCCCAGCTTTGGCGGCGCAACGCTGGAAGCTGGCGTGGCCCTGCACGAGCAAGCCAACGGCACCGGTGGCAAAAACAGCCTCGACCTGGCTGCCAACTACGAAATCGGCGCACTGGGCCTGGGCGCTGGCTACTCCAAGCTGGGCGACCAGAACCAGTTCGCAGTGCGTGCCTCGTACTCGACCGGTCCGTTCGTGATGGGCGCCTACGTGCAGCGCGACAAGAACGTGTTCTTCGCCAACGGCGGCAACCGCACCAACGTTCGCCTGTCGGGCGCCTACATCCTGGGCCCATCCGAGTTCCACCTGAACGTGGGCCGCGCTGGCAAGTACTCCAACGTGGCTGACAGCGCCGCTACCCAGTACACCGTGGGCTACAACTACAACCTGAGCAAGCGCACCAAGGTCTACACCTTCTACACCCGCGTCAACAACAACCGCAATGCCAGCTACGCTGTGGGCACTGCGGGCAACGACTTCAGCTCCTTCGCCGTGGGCGTGCGCCACAACTTCTGATGGCCCCACGCACGCTGCTGCCCTGACTGGTGGGAGGGCAGAGAAACAGCTACTTAACCCCCGCACTTTCACAAGAAGTGCGGGGTTTTTTATGCCTGGCAACCCCCAAGAATCACGCGCTGCAGCGGAGCGCAACCGCCGCGGCCTTCACCCACTCGCCCGTTTGCCGGCAGGCTTCATCATCACCGCCCCAGGACGGCGACCTGCACTTCGGTTCGAATTTCAAACCCCAGGCTTTCGTACAAGGCAATGGCCGCCTGGTTCGTGGTCCAGGCATGAAGAAATGGCTGGTCTCCGCGCTGCTGGATGGCGTGAGCCACCACCGAGGAGAGCCGGCGGGCCAAGCCGCGTCCCCGGTAGTCAGGATGAACGCACACACCGCTGACTTCGGTGCCACCCGCAAACCGCATGCGCTCGCCGGCCATCGCCACCAGCGCGCCGCCACGCCGGACTCCCACGAACCGCCCCATCACGTGGGTGCGTGAGAGGAAAGGGCCGGGTTCGGTCAACTGCGCCAAGGCCAGCATATCTGCAGCGTCGGCCTCGCCCAGTTCCACAACATCGTCCGTGCCGGGCTCGGCTGCCACGGGCCGCCCGGCCAGCATCTGCACGCCCTGGGCGCGGCGCAGTGCCTGGAGACCCGGTGGCACCGCAATGGGTGGCACCTGCAGGACAAAGACCGTTTCTCCGTCTGCCACCAGGGCCGCCAGCGCAGCCAAGCTGGCGTCGTCGCCATCGTCGCGGGTCGAAGCGAACAGATTGACGTCGCGCCGGTAGCGCTTGGCCAGGTCGCCACCCTCCGCCAGGGTGGGCTGAGAGGTCAGCGAGGCCCAGACGGGCCGGTCGAAGGAAGGGGTCGTGGTCATCGGGCTTTTTCCTTTCGTGGAGACGTAGGTCGGCTTTTTTGCTGGGCCTGCTGCGTGGCGATCGAGGCCGCCGAGCGCTCCAGCAGTGAGGTGCGGTGCAATCCGGCTTCGAGCGCGGCCAACTGCTGCAGCAACGGCCCCTGAAGCGAAGCACAGACCTGCGCTACCGAAGCCTCCAGCACAGGCCAGACATCGCGCTGTGCACGCACCACCAGCGCGCGCCCGTGCGGGCTGAGCGCCACCCGGCGCACTCGCCGGTCGCCCTCTGCGCCCTCCGACTGCACCAACCCGCTGTCTTCCAGCCCCTTCAACGAGCGCGTGACCACCGGCTGGCTGACGCCAACGGCCTGACTCAACTCGCCCACGCTCAGCGCGCCATGCCAATCGAGCGCCGCCAACAGTGGAAAGTGCGCCGCAGGCATGTCGATGCCGTGCTGGGTCAGCAAAGCCTGCGTTTGTGCCTGCAGCGCTTCCCCAATGCGCTTGAAGCGCGTGCCGAGCGTGAGAAACCCAAGTTCCTTGACGACGTCTTCGATCATGTTTGATTGCCTCAGATATATATCATGATATGTATCTAACTGGCGACGTCAATCAATTTCCTGGCAACTGCCTTGGCACTTCTTGTCGCGTGGACCCCAACGAAAAAAACCTGCGGCGATCTGCAGGAATGCTCCTGAAGATCGCCCGCAGGCTTTGTGCCGAGCGGCTCCTGGGCCGCATGCGCGCAGCCCAAGGCTTGCAGGGCCGGGGCGTTTACACGTTCATGATCGACACCAGGCGGGTATTCAGATGTGCCTCGATGGCCTCCGGCCCGCCTTCGGAGCCGTAGCCCGAATCCTTGAGACCGCCAAATGGCAGCTCGGCCGCAGGTGCCGCAGCCTGGTTGATCCAGAGCATGCCCACTTCGAGGCGCTGGGCCAGCAGGTGGGCATTTTTCAGCGACGAAGTAAAGGCATAGCCAGCCAGGCCAAACGGCAGGCGGTTGGCTTCGGCAATGGCGTCTTCAATCTTTTCAAACCCGCGCACCGCGGCCACGGGGCCAAAGGGTTCTTCGTTGACGATGCGGGCCGACAGGGGCACATCGTTCAGCACCGTGGGCTGGAAGAAGTTGCCTTCGGTGCCGATGCGCTCGCCACCCGTCACCAGCGTGGCGCCCTGCTGCACGGCGTCGGCCATCAGGTCGGCCATGGCGGTGATGCGGCGCGGGTTGGCCAACGGACCCATCTGCGTGCCGGCTGTGAGGCCGTCGCCCACCTTCAGGCCCTGGGCGTACTTGGCAAACGCGGCCACGAAATCGGCACGGATGCTCTCGTGCACCAGATAGCGGGT
>NZ_JALEGG010000087.1 GCF_022763525.1 Acidovorax sp. | reverse complement strand
GCGAAGAAACTCATGGAGGGCAATGATACTGGCGCCCGCGCCCCGAACGCAGCCAGGGCACGCACGCCGCCCTGCGGCTGGATCAGGCCTGCATGAACCGATAAAAGTTGCGCAGCATGCCGGCAGTGGCACCCCAGATGAAATGCGTCTTGCCCTCGTCTTGGTAGGGCATGGAGAACCACTCGCGGTGGACGCCATCTTGATCGAACACGTGGCGCCTGTGGTTCGCGGGATTGAGCAGGAAGGCCAGCGGCACTTCAAAGAGATCGGCCACCTCGTAAGGATTGGGGGTCAGCACACAATCGGGCCGCACCAGCGCGACCACCGGCGTGATGATGAAGGACGACCCGGTCACGTAGGTGGGCAGGGTTCCCAGCACCTCGACAAACCCGCGGTCTAGACCGACCTCTTCATGGGCTTCCCGCAGCGCAGTGTCGGCCGGCGATGCGTCCTCCGGGTCCGCTCGCCCCCCAGGAAAGGCCACCTGTCCCGAGTGCGTAGACAGATGCGCCGTGCGTTCGGTCAGCAGCACCATCGGCTGCTCGCGCAACATGATCGCGACCAGCACCGACGCGTGGGCCGGCTCACGGTTCATGAACTTCTTTTCAAGCAGCACCTCGGGCTCCCACGCAGGAGGGCTGGCAAAGCGCGCGCGCAACGCGTCCGGGGTCTGAGCCGCCGGCGGCACCGCGGGCAGGTGCGTGTCCACCCCCACCACCGGCACCAGCCGGGGGTCAAAGCCAGGCAGCGATGACACTGGCGCAACGACCGAAGAGACCGAAGAGGCAGCGGGAGTTGAAGCAGGAATCACCACGATGACGACGACCGAGGGGGCAAAAAACAAAAAGCCGCTACAGGCAAATGCTGTAGCGGCTCCGATCAGGACATGCCCGCGCCTTATGCGGCGGTGGCTGCAGCCTTGTTGACGCGCGAAGGCAGCTTTTCCTTGATACGAGCCGACTTGCCGCTGCGGTCACGCAGGTAGTACAGCTTGGCACGGCGCACGTCACCGCGGCGCTTCACTTCGATGCTGGCGATCAGGGGGCTGTAGGTCTGGAACGTACGTTCCACGCCTTCGCCGCTGGAGATCTTGCGCACGGTAAAGCCGCTGTTCAGGCCGCGATTGCGCTTGGCAATCACCACACCTTCGTAAGCCTGCACGCGCTTGCGGTTGCCTTCCACCACGTTCACGTTCACGATCACCGTGTCGCCAGGAGCGAATTCGGGGATGGTCTTGTTGAGGCGGGCAATTTCTTCCGCTTCCAGGGTCTGGATCAGGTTCATGTGTATTTCCTTGTGATCTTGTCCGCGCCAAAAATGGCTGCGTCGGGATTGACGTCTCAGTGTTTTGCAGAAGTGTTTTCTGCGAAAACGGCCGGCCAGAGGATCGAAAAGCCTTTGATTATAGCAAGTCAAGGACGACCTGCATAACCCACCGACCGAGCCCACGCTCTCACCGACCGCAGGGAACCATGCAAGCCATCCTCAGACCAACTTGGCCAGCGTCGCTTCATCAAGCGGCCCCAGCCGCCCCTCGCGGCGGGCTGCGTCGATCAAATCCGGCCGGTGCCGGGCGGTGATGGCCAGACGCTGGTCGCGCCGCCACCGTTCGATCTGGGCATGGTGGCCTGACATCAGGGCCGCCGGCACCTGCTGGCCGGCCCATTCTTCAGGACGGGTGTAGTGAGGGCAATCGAGCAAGCCATCCAGCGCCGGATTGAAACTATCGAGCTGGTGGCTACCCTCGTCGTTGAGTACGCCCGGCTGCAGGCGCGCCACGGCATCCAGGAGAGCCATCGCGGCAATCTCGCCGCCAGAGAGCACGAAATCACCCAGGCTCATCTGCAGATCGACGTGGGCATCGATGAAACGCTGGTCGATGCCTTCGTAACGGCCGCACAGCAGAACCGCTCCTTCGCTGGCTGACCAGCGTTCCACTGCGGCGTGGTTCAAGGGCTGCCCGATCGGAGAGAAAAGAACCAGCGGCACTTGACGACCCTCAGGCTCCGCCCGCTGCGCGCGGATGGCCGACAAACACCGCGCCAACGGCTCCGCCATCATCACCATGCCGGGTCCGCCGCCAAAGGGCCGGTCGTCCACACGGCGGTAGTTGCCGTCAGCATGGTCCCGGGGGTTCCACAAATGCACCTCGACCTGGCCATTGGCATAGGCGCGGCGTGTCACTCCGCTGGCCAGAAATGGCCCGAACAGCTCGGGGAACAAAGTGATGACGTCAAAGCGCATGGTGCGCGGTACAGGCTGAAGTGGTCCGGTTAAATCAGTAGTCGGGCTGCCAGTCCACCGTGATCCGTTTTTCGGCCAGATCGACTTTGTCGACGAAGGCGGAGACAAAGGGAATCAGGCGCTCGTGCGCTTTGCCGCCCTGCTCATAGGTCAGCACCAGCACCGTCTGCGGGCCGGTGGACATCAATTCCTGCACTTGGCCCAGCGCCACGCCGTCGCGGTTGACCACCGAAAGGCCGATCAGGTCGACCCAGTAGTACTCGTCTTCGGAGGTGGTGGGAAAACTCGAGCGCGGCACAAAAATACGCGCCCCCCGCAGCGCTTCGGCGGCGTTGCGGTCATCGATCCCCTGCGCCAGGGCGACCACGGTATCCGAATGGTGCTTGGCTTGGCGAATGGAGAGCAGGACCGTGCCGCTGAATGTCTTGGCACCTCGCTCGGAGGGCAGAAGGTACCAGCGCTTGGCTGAAAACAGCGCTTCGGGGCTACCGCTGTGCGACAACACCTTGAACCAACCCTTCACCCCCCAGGCATCTGCAATGCGCCCCACCTCAACGGCGTCTTCCGGCAACTGTGCGGATTCAAGGTGCAGGGAAATGTCGGCCATGGTGCGTACGGATTCCGGAATAGGAAAAGGGCGGGTTCCGCCAGTCTTGCCGACGAAACCCGCCCTTTTGCGAAGAGCTTTAAGCGGCCTTCTTGGCAGCTTGCTTGATCAGGCGATCCACGGTGGCCGAGGTCTGGGCGCCCACACCCGTCCAGTACGTCAGGCGGTCCTGTGCAATGCGCAGGCCTTCTTCGGATTCCTTGGCGGTGGGGTTGTAGAAGCCAATGCGCTCAATGAAACGGCCATCGCGGCGCACGCGCTTGTCAGCAACGACGATATTGAAGAAAGGACGGCCCTTGGAGCCGCCGCGGGAGAGTCGAATGACGACCATGATTTATCCTTCGGGTGGTGAACTCCGGCGCTATTTGCCGAGAGCCACAGTGTTCGCAACCATATTCGCAACGCTTGAGACACGCGACATGGCCACCCGGCCAGCGACACGCTGCAAAGCCCGCGATTATATCCACTTCTTCCCAAATGCCCATCATCCGGCCCAGCACCGACGCTGACATCCCCCACATCACCGCCATTTACCGGCATCACGTATTGCACGGCACGGGCACCTTCGAGATCGACCCTCCCTCCGAAGCCGACATGGCCGCCCGCCGCGCCGATGTGCTGGGCAAAGGCTTGCCCTGGCTAGTGGCCGAGCAGGATGGGCGTGTGCTGGGCTTCGCCTATGCCAATTGGTTCAAGCCGCGGCCGGCCTACCGGTTCTCGGCCGAGGATTCGATCTACGTGGCGGAAGACGCCCGCGGCATGGGGCTGGGCCGCCTGCTGCTGGCCGAGCTGGCCGCACAGGCCGAGGCCGTCGGCGTGCGCAAACTGCTGGCCGTCATCGGCGACTCGGCGAATGCCGGCTCCATCGGCGTGCACCGTGCGCTGGGATTTACCGACGTGGGCATCATGCGCTCGGTGGGCTGGAAATTCGGGGCCTGGCGCGACATCGTGCTCATGGAAAAGGCCCTGGGCGCAGGCGACACCACCTCGCCCGAATGAAGCGCACCATGAAAAACAAGACCTTGGCAGCCTGGCTCGCTTTCGCCGGCGGACCCCTGGGCCTGCACCGCTTCTACCTGCACGGAATGGGCGACCTCATCGGGTGGTTGCTGCCGATCCCTACGGCGCTGGGGATCTACGGCATCCAGCGCGTCCAGCAGATGGGCCAGGACGACCACATGAGCTGGATGCTGATTCCGCTGCTGGGCTTCACCATCGCGGGCTGCGCGCTGCAAGCGATTCTGTTCGCACTGAAAACACCCGAGGCCTGGAACGAACGCTACAACCCCGGCGCCGCGCCAGATTCCCCCGCGGGGCGGACGCAATGGATCACCATCGGCGCCATCATCGTGGCTCTGATGGTGGGCACGGCCGTGTTGATGGCCAGCCTGGCTTTCAGCTTTCAGCGCTACTTCGAATACCAGATCGAGGAAGCCCGCAAGATCTCGCAATGATGCAGCGGTAGCGCCCTGCCTCGGTGCCTCGCAGCCCGATCGATCCCACCAAGCAAAACGCCCTACGGGATGGAAATCCTGCAGGGCGTTTGCGCTTTCTCAGTCAGGCTTTTTCGCTACTTTTCAGCAGCAAACCCGACGCGGGAATCAAAAGATCTGAAGGCTGATCCAGTAGGCCACCGCCGCCACAAAAGCGCTGGCGGGGATGGTCAGGATCCAGGCCCAGATGATGTTGCCCGCCACGCCCCAGCGCACTGCGCTGGCGCGCTGCGTGGAGCCGACGCCCACGATGGCGCCCGTGATAGTGTGCGTGGTGGACACCGGGATACCGAGCGTGGTGGCCAGGAACAGTGTGAGCGCCCCGCCGGTTTCGGCGCAAAAGCCGCCCACGGGCTTGAGCTTGGTGATCTTCTGGCCCATGGTCTTGACGATGCGCCAGCCGCCGAACATGGTGCCCAGGCCGATGGCCACATAGCAGCTCACGATGGTCCAGGTGGGCGGGGAGGCGTCCCCGGCAGACGAATACCCGGTAGCGATCAGCAGCAGCCAGATGATGCCGATGGTCTTTTGCGCGTCGTTCCCGCCGTGGCCCAGGCTGTAGGCACCGGCAGACACCAGCTGCAGCCGGCGGAACCACTTGTCGACCTTGCTGGGCCGGGTACGCCGGAAGATCCAGGCCACGGCCACCATCATCAGCGAGCCGAGCGCAAACCCGAGCAGCGGCGACACGAAGATGAACGCCACCGTCTTGAGAATGCCCGCGGAGATGAGCGCGCTGGCGCCCGCCTTGGCGATCACCGCGCCCACAATGCCGCCGATCAGCGCATGCGAGGAACTGCTGGGGATGCCGTAATACCAGGTGATCACGTTCCAGGTGATGGCGCCCACGAGCGCGCCAAACACGACGTGCGTGTCGACCACACCTGGCTGGACGATGCCCTTGCCCACGGTGGCCGCCACACTCAGGTGGAAGATGAAGATCGCGACGAAGTTGAAGAACGCCGCGAACAGCACCGCCTGCGCGGGCTTGAGCACGCCGGTGGACACCACCGTGGCAATCGAATTGGCCGCGTCGTGGAACCCGTTCATGAAGTCGAACAGGAGCGCCAGCGCCACGAGCAACACCACAACCCACAGGGCCGTCTGTATGGTTTCCATGCTGGTCAGCCTGCGGGGATCAGGAGTTTTCGAGGACGATGCCCTCGATGCAGTTGGCCACGTCCTCGCACTTGTCGGTGATGGTCTCCAGCAGCTCATAGATGGCCTTGAGCTTGATCACCTCGCGCACATCGGGCTCTTCGCGGAACAGCTTGCTCATGGCGCTGCGCATCACGCGGTCGGCGTCGGATTCGAGCTTGTCGATTTCCTCGCAGGTCTTGAGGGCGGCTTCGGCCACTGCCGGGTCGGCGATCTTGTCCAGCAGCTTCACTGCGTCGCGCAGGCGTTCGCAGCACTTGAGGCTTAGGTCGGTGAGGCGCGTGATCTCTTCCGTCATGTGGCGCACGTCATACAGCGCCATGGTTTCGGCCGAGTCCTGGATCAAGTCGGCCACATCGTCCATCGTGTTGATCAGCGCGTGGATCTGCTCGCGGTCGATGGGGGTGATGAAGGTCTTGTGGATGGCCTTGTTCACTTCGTGCGTCACGCGGTCCGCGGCGCGCTCGGCGTTGTCCACGTCCTGGTTGTACTTGTCGCGCAGGTGCAGGTCACCGTAGTTGGCCACCAGTTGCGAGAAGGCCCGGGCCGCCTCGACGATGCGGTCCGCATGCTGGTTGAACATTTCGAAAAAATTGCCTTCGCGTGGCAACAGCTTGGCAAACAGCATGGGGGAGGCTCCTGGATCGGCTCGCGATCGTTTCTGTAAAAGACAAAACCATGTCACTTGCATGACATTTGCGGGACCGCGCGAGTTTAACCGGCGCACCCGTGCACTTGGGTGGCTGGGCGTGTGGTAGCTGAGCAGCGTCAGGCGCCCCGGAAAATGAAATACACAGCGCCCACCAGGCAAAGCCCGGCCCAGAGGTAGTCCCACTTGAGCGGCTGCCCCATGTAGAAAACCGCGAACGGGACAAACACGGCCAGCGTGATGACCTCTTGCATGATCTTGAGCTGCCCTACGTTGAACTGTGTGAAGCCAATGCGGTTGGCAGGCACTTGCAGCAGGTACTCGAACAGCGCAATGCCCCAGCTGATCAGTGCGGCCGTGTACCAGGGCGACGTTGCAAGGCTCTTGAGGTGGCCATACCAGGCAAAGGTCATGAAAACGTTGCTGGCGACCAGCAGCAGGACGGTTTGCAGCGAGATGGGCAAGGATTGGAGGGTGTTCATGGCGTATCACGGGGCGTTGCGCCCCAACGGATGGAGCCACGGATTCTAGATAAAAAGAGGCTCTAGCGCTTTACCCACAAGCGCAATCAGCTATTATTTTTATAGCAAACCGATACGACTCGTTAGGTTCGCCCCCTCTGCGGCCCCAGGACGTGCCGGGCCTGCACAGGCGGCACCATCAGCCGGTTCCTACAAGCGGGTTCCCTGCACTCCCACGGAGAGGACCTCGGTCAGTTCCTACATTGGCAATGCACCCCACGCGTTACCGGGACCTACAAGGCGCGCATGGGGCCGCATCCCTTCTGCCCCAACCGACCCGAGGACCGCTTCATGACATTCCATCACCGCCTTGTGCCCGTGGCTTTGGCCGTCGCCTGCATCTCCATGGGTGCGCAAGCCCAGGTTTCCACGTCTTCCGCGCCAGCGCCCTCTTCTTCGGCGTCCACCCGCAGTGACCGCATGTCCGTGCTGCCATATACGCAGAATGGCTACCTGGGCATCAGCGCCGGCAACTCGAAGTACGACATCCGTAGCGGCGCGGGCGGCGCGCCCTTTGACGATTCGGACAGCGCCTTCAAGGTGTACACCGGCGGGTTCTTCCACCCCAACGTGGGCGTGGAACTCGGCTACCTCAACGCAGGCAAGGCCCACCGCCTGGGCGGTGATACCGAGGCGCACGGCTTCAACCTGAGCCTCGTGGGCCGCGCGCCTCTGAGCGAGCAATTCGACCTGTTCGGCAAGGTCGGCACGACCTACGGCCGCACCCGCACCTCGGGCGCCAGCGGCCTGGGCGTGCGAACAGGCAAGGAAGACGGCTTCGGACTGTCGTACGGCTTGGGCGCGCGCTGGGCGTTCACACCGCAATGGGCCGCCGTGGTCGAGTGGGAAAGCCACAAGTTCAAGTTCTCCGACGGGGACAATGCGGTGAAGATGACCACGGTGGGATTGCAATACCGGTTCTGACAGCAGCGCGGCACGGCCCCCTGCCAACCATAGCGGCAGTCACCACGAAAAAAGGGGCGCGGTCCGTGACCTGCGCCCCTTTTCGTCTGCTTGTCAGGCCAGCCGCCGCTGGACTTACTCGCCCAGGTACGCCGCACGCACCTTGGGATCGTTCAGCAGGTCCTGGCCGGGGCCCGTCATGGTGATCAAGCCCGATTCCATCACATAGCCGCGGTCGGCAATCGCGAGCGCGCGGCTCGCGTTCTGCTCCACCAGCACGATGGTCACGCCCAGGGCGTACACGTCGCGCACCACCTCGAAGATCTTGTCGACCATGATGGGCGACAGGCCCATGGAAGGCTCGTCCAGCAGCAGCACCTTGGGCTGGCTCATCAGCGCGCGGCCCATGGCCAGCATCTGCTGCTCGCCGCCGGACATGGTGCCGGCCAGCTGGTCCTTGCGTTCGCGCAGGCGGGGGAAGATGGTGAACATCTTCTCGATGTCGGCGAGGATGCCCGCCTTGTCCTTGCGGATGTAGGCACCCATCTGCAGGTTTTCGGTGATGGTCATGCGTGCGAACACGCCGCGGCCTTCCGGCACCATCACGAGGCCTTCCTTGACCAGGTCCCAGGCACCCTTGCCCTTGATGCTCTGGCCCAGGTACTCGATGTCGCCATCGTTCATGCCCAGCGTGCCGGTGATGGCCTTCATGGTGGTGGTCTTGCCAGCACCGTTGGAGCCAATCAGCGAGACCAGTTCGCCCTCGCGCACTTCGAAGTCCACGCCCTTGACGGCCTGGATGCCGCCGTAGGCCACCTTCAGGCCCTTGACCTGCAATAAAACTTTGTTGGATTTTTCGGCCATTTGTTCTGTCCTTCAGTGCCCGCCGGTGCCCAGGTAGGCCTCGATCACTTTTTCGTTCTTCTGCACCTCGGCAGGGTTGCCTTCGGCGATCTGTTTGCCGTAGTCGAGCACCGTCACGCGGTCGCACAGGCCCATCACCAGCTTCACATCGTGTTCGATCAACAAGATGGTGCGGTTGTCCTTTCGGATCTGGTCGATCAGCTCGCGCAACTGCACCTTCTCGGTGGCATTCATACCGGCAGCGGGCTCGTCCAACGCGATCAGCTGAGGATCCGTGGCCAGCGCGCGGGCAATCTCCAGGCGGCGCTGGTCGCCGTAGCTCAGCGTGCGCGCCTTGTAGTCTGCAAACCTGCCGATGCCTACGTAGTCGAGCAGTTCCTGGGCACGCTTGGCGATGGCAGCCTCTTCTTCCTTGAAGCCCTTGGTGCGGAAGACCGCGCCTACCAGGCCGGACTTGGTCCGGATGTGGCGGCCCACCATCACGTTCTCCAGCGCCGTCATTTCAGCGAACAGGCGGATGTTCTGGAACGTGCGCGCGATACCGGCCTTGGCCACTTCGTGCACGGCCGTGGGCTCGTAGGGCTTGCCTGCCAGCTCAAACGTGCCCGCATCAGGTGTGTACAGGCCGGTGATCACGTTGAAGAACGTGGTCTTGCCCGCACCGTTGGGGCCGATCAGGCCATAGACCTGACCGCGCTGGATGGTGATGCCCACATCGGACAGGGCCTGCAGGCCGCCAAAGCGCTTGGAGATACCGGCGACCTTCAGCACCACTTCATTGGATTTCTCTGTCATTGCTAACTTTCAGTGGTGTTCTGCTTCAGGTCTTCTGCGTCAGGCTCTTGCCGTGCTCGGGCGACGGCCACAGGCCGCGGGGGCGGATCAGCATGATGATGATCATGGCCAGCGCGATCAGCAACTGGCGCAGGATGGCGGAGTCCAGGCGGCCATCGGTCATGGCCTGCAGCGGGCCGGCCACGTAGCGCAGCACTTCGGGCAAAGCCGACAGCAGCACGGCACCCAGGATCACGCCAGGGATGTGGCCGATACCGCCCAACACCACCATGGCGACGATCATGACCGACTCCATCAGGCTGAAGGACTCGGGCGACACGAAGCCCTGGAACGCGCCGAACATCGCACCCGACACGCCACCAAACGAAGCGCCCATGCCGAAGGCCAGCAGCTTCATGTTGCGGGTGTTGATGCCCATGGCCTTGGCCGCGATTTCGTCTTCACGAATGGCCATCCAGGCGCGGCCGATGCGCGAATCCTGCAGGCGGTAGCAGATGATGATCGACAGCACCACCAGAATCAGGAACAGGTAGTAATACAGCGTGACGGAGTTGATGTCGAATCCGAACAGTTCCAGGCGCTTGCCCAGATCCAGGCCAAAGATCTTGACCGAATCGATCTGGCCCAGGCCCTTGGGGCCGTTGGTCAGGTTGACGGGGTGATCCAGGTTGTTCAGGAAGATGCGGATGATCTCGCCGAAGCCCAGCGTGACGATGGCCAGGTAGTCCCCGCGCAGCTTGAGCGTGGGCGCCCCGAGCAGGGCTCCGCAGAACGCCGCCAGCAGCGCCGCCACCGGTATCACGAGCCATAGGGAGGTATGCAGCCCGTTGGGGAACATGGCGGCAAACGCCGCAAAGTTGTCCGCCAGGTGCGGCGAAGCCATCAAGGCAAACAGGTAGGCGCCCACGGCGTAGAACGCCACGTAGCCCAGGTCCAGCAGGCCGGCGTAGCCCACCACGATGTTCAGGCCCAGGGCCAGCAGCACGTACAGCAGTGCTAGGTCGGCAATGCGCACCCAGGCGTTGCCGAAGGATTGCAGGATCAGCGGCAGCACCAGCAGCGCGACGGCGCCGATGATCCAGTTGGTTTTGGTGTTCTTCATGGTGTGAGGCTCCTCAGGCGCGATCGGCCACACGCTCACCCAGCAGGCCCGAGGGGCGCAGCGTCAGGATGATGATGAGCACGATGAACGCAAAGATGTCGGTGTAGTGGCTACCCAGCAGGCCGCCAGTGAGCGTGCCGATGTAGCCCGAGCCGATGGCTTCGATGAGGCCCAGCAGGATGCCGCCCACCACCGCGCCGGCCAGGTTGCCGATGCCGCCGAACACGGCCGCCGTGAACGCCTTGAGGCCAGGCAGGAAGCCCATGGTGTGCTGCGCCGTGCCGTAGTTGGAGGCGTACATCATGCCGGCAATGGCCGCCAAGACGGCGCCGATGATGAAGGTGGCCGAGATCACCATGTCGGGCTTGACGCCCATCAGGGAGGCCACGCGGGGGTTCTCTGCCGTGGCACGCATGGCGCGGCCCAGGTTGGTGTGGTTGACCAGGTACACCAGCGATGCCAGGGCAATGGCAGTCACGCCCAGGATGAGGATCTGCGTGGGGGTGATGTAGGCGCCGCCCACCTCAAAAGGCGTGCTGGGCAGCATCGTGGGATAGGGCTTGTAGTTGGGCTTCCAGATGATCATGGCCAGCGTCTGCAGCAGGATGGACATGCCGATGGCGGTGATCAGGGGAGCGAGACGGGGGCTGTTGCGCAGGGGCCGGTAGGCCACCTTTTCGATCACGAAATTGAGGGTTGCGGCGACCACGCAGGCAATGAGCGTGGCCAGCAGCAGGATGAGCCAGCCTGGGGCGCCGGGCATGGCAGCCTGCATGATTCCGATACAGCTCCAACTGGTCAGTGCCCCGATCATGAGCACCTCGCCGTGGGCAAAATTGATCAGCTGAATAATGCCGTACACCATCGTATAGCCCAAGGCTATCAAGGCGTACATGCTGCCGAGAACCAGACCGTTGATGATCTGTTGCAGCAAAATGTCCATAAGAGAAGTCCTTCGTTTGTAACGTACCCACCGCTCGGCACCGGAATCGGCACAGCCTTGTGGGCCCGACTGCCACCTAGCAAAAAACCCGCCAGAAGTGCAGCTGTGCGGGTTTGTGGACGGGATTGTAGCCAGTAGTCCCTCGCAGCCCTTGCGGCGCCGGGCGGGGTTTTCCCTCGGGTTTGCGCCACATCAGCGCAGAACGCAATCCATAAGTTGGAATGATGCGAGCAGGAAAATTGATGTGCTAACTTATTACCACCTTTATGCCAAATCAGCATAACGGGCAGCGCACTCGTGGATTCAGAAGCTGTGAATGGCGCTGGCGGGGTCGAGCAGGCCGACATAATGCGCCGGGCCTAAACGCTAACAGCCGCTGACAAAACTCAGCGAAACGGTTCGGGCCAGGCGCTGCATCGCAGGCAGGACTGGGCGTACAACAAGACGTAGCAACGACGCCGGAAGAGTTTTAGTTCCCGCTCTAGCCGCCGCCATAGCGCGGGCTGTGGCGAGCACTCGTAACGACGAGCGGGTGCGTTTTGGCGGGATCAGCGGGGCCCGGTGGGCTTGCTGCCGCCTTCTCAAGACTCTTCGCTGGCAATGCCCGCGGAATCCGCGGAAGCATTGCGAGCACGCAACTCACGCAATTTGTGTGCGATCTTGATTTCGAGTCCGCGCTCCACTGGCACGTAGAAACCGGGCTCCGGCATCCCCTCCGGCAGGTAGTTTTCGCCCGCCGCAAAGCCTCCCTCTTCGTCGTGCGCGTAACGGTAGCCTTTGCCGTAGTCGAGCTGTTTCATGAGCTGCGTTGGTGCATTGCGAAGGTGCATCGGCACCGGGCGGGTGCCGTCCTGCTTCACCCAGGCACGGGCCGCGTTGTAGGCTTTGTAGACGGCGTTGGACTTGGGTGCCACGGCCAGATACACCACGCATTCAGCCAAGGCCAGTTCCCCTTCAGGACTGCCCAGTCGTTCGTACACCTCGCTGGCGTCCAGCGCCAGGCGCAGCGCGCGCGGGTCTGCCAGGCCAATGTCTTCGCTGGCCATGCGCACCAAACGGCGGGCCATGTAGCGCGGGTCGGCACCTCCGTCGAGCATGCGCACCAGCCAATACAGCGCAGCATCGGGGTCGGAGCCGCGCACCGACTTGTGCAGCGCGCTGATGGTGTCGTAGAACTGCTCGCCGCCCTTGTCGTAGCGGCGCATGCGCTCGCCCAGCACCTTGAGGAGCCAGGTGTCGGTGATCTCGGTCAGCTTCTCCTGCGTGGCCGCCATGGCCAGGGTTTCGAGTGTGTTGAGCAATCTGCGGGCATCGCCATCGGCATAGGCCACCAAGCGATCGATTGCTACATCTTCGATAGCTGGCAGCGCTTTCTCTGCCTGCGCCAGAGCCACTATTTGCTTCAGATCCTGTTCGGACAGCGGCTGCAGCACGTACACGGCAGCGCGTGACAGCAGCGCCGAGTTCACCTCGAACGACGGGTTTTCGGTGGTTGCCCCAATGAAGGTAAACAGCCCGCTCTCCACATGCGGCAAGAAGGCATCTTGCTGGCTCTTGTTGAAGCGGTGCACTTCATCCACGAAGACGATCGTGCGCTGCTGCATCAGCCCGTCGCGCGCCGCCTCGGCACGTTCGACCGCCTCGCGGATGTCCTTGACCCCGCCCAGCACGGCGCTGATGCTGATGAACTGTGCGTCGAACGCATCGGCCATCAGCCGCGCGATGGTCGTCTTGCCCACGCCCGGCGGGCCCCACAGGATGCAGCTGTGCGGGCGGCCCGATTCAAAGGCCAGCCGCAGCGGCATGCCCGGGCCCAGCACATGCTGCTGGCCGATCACCTCGCCGAGCGTGCGGGGCCGCAGGCGCTCCGCCAGGGGCTGGTGGGCGGGGGCATGCATCGCCGCGGGGGTGGAGGCACTGCGTGTTGCCATGTTGGAGTGGATCCTGTCTACGTCAGGCTTTCAAGCGAAAAATGCCTCAATCGCCCAGCCAGCAAGCGCTGACAGTTATGTTTTTTGAAGCAAAACGCTACTGCTTCACCACATCCGCCCCGGCTGGCGGCTTGAACTGGAAGCTGCCTGCAGGCAGCGTCGCATTGGCCTGCATGCCGGTAAAGCGAATCAGCGAGCGCTGGCCAAAGCTGTCCAGGATGTCCAGGGCCGCGAGCTGCTCACCCGCAAAGCCCACGCGCACGCTCTTGAGCTGACCATCCTTGGTTTTGGGCGTGGCCTGCACCCACTGCAGACCGTCCTGGTCGGGGGCGTTTTCCAGCGCGAACTCGGCCTTGAGCGCCGACAGGTCGGGGGCCGACGCGAGCAATGCAGCGGGTGTGGTGCCCAGGGCTTGCGACTGCGAGCGCTGCGTGACCTGGTTCAGATCCACGTCGTACAGCCACAGCGTTTGCCCGTCGGCCACGATGATCTGCTCGAACGGCTTCCTGTAGGCGAACTTGAAGCGGTTGGGTCGCTGGAACTCGAAGCTGCCGCTGGATGTCTTGGTGCGCGCGGCCTGCCCATCCTTCGGCGGCGAGGTCACCGTCTGCGTGAAATCCGCCTTGCCGGTCTGTGTGCCCTTCATGAAGGACTCCAGGCTTTTAAGGCCGTCAGCGCTTGCTACGCTTGCGGCAGCAGCTATCAAAATTGCAGTGGCGATCTTTTTCAACAGAAACTCCTGATCTGGGGATGCGGGCCCGGCCGGCTTGTCGTGGCCAGCCAGCCGGCCCGTCATTCGTTGCGGTTGGGCACCAGCACTTCACGCTGGCCGCTGGCCGTCAGGCCGCTGACCAGACCGGCTTTTTCCATGTCTTCCAGCAGGCGGGCCGAGCGGTTGTAGCCAATGCGCAGCTTGCGCTGCACATACGAGATGCTCGCCTTGCGGTCCTTGAGCACCACCTCGACAGCCTGGTCGTACATGGGGTCTTTCTCACCGCCTTCGCCACTGCCGCCGTCCCCGGTCAGATCGCCATCTCCATCCACAGTTCCGCCTTCGAGCACCCCCTCGATGTAGTCCGGCTCCCCTTGTTCCTTGAGGTAGTTGACGACACGGTGTACTTCCTCGTCCGACACGAAAGCGCCATGCACGCGGATCGGCAGACCCGTGCCGCTGGCCATGTAGAGCATGTCGCCCATGCCCAGCAGCGCTTCGGCGCCCATCTGGTCGAGGATGGTGCGGCTGTCGATCTTGGAGCCCACCGAGAACGCGATGCGGGTGGGGATGTTGGCCTTGATCAGGCCGGTGATCACGTCCACGCTGGGGCGCTGGGTGGCCAGGATCAGGTGAATGCCCGCCGCACGCGCCTTCTGCGCCAGGCGGGCGATGAGCTCCTCGATCTTCTTGCCCACCACCATCATCAGGTCGGCCAGCTCGTCGATGATGACCACGATGTGCGGCAGGCGCTGCAGCGGCTCGGGCTCCTCGGGCGTGAGGCTGAAGGGGTTGTAAATGAACTCCTCGCGCGCCTTGGCTTCATCGATCTTGGCGTTGTAGCCCGCCAGGTTGCGCACGCCCAGTTTGGACATGAGCTTGTAGCGCCGCTCCATCTCGGCCACGCACCAGTTCAGGCCGTGGGCCGCCTGCTTCATGTCGGTCACCACAGGCGCCAGCAGGTGCGGAATGCCCTCGTAGACCGACATTTCCAGCATCTTGGGGTCGATCATCAAAAGGCGCACATCGCGCGCCTCGGCCTTGTACAGCAGCGAGAGGATCATCGCGTTGATCCCCACTGACTTGCCCGAGCCCGTGGTACCCGCCACCAGCACGTGCGGCATCTTGGCGAGGTCGGCCACCACAGGGTTGCCCACGATGTCCTTGCCCAGGCCCATGGTGAGCATGCTCTTGGCTTCGTGATAGACCTGCGAGCCGAGAATCTCGGACAGACGGATGGACTGGCGCTTGGCGTTGGGCAGCTCCAGCGCCATGTAGTTCTTGCCCGGAATGGTCTCGATCACGCGGATGGACACCAGGCTGAGCGAGCGGGCCAGGTCCTTGGCCAGGCCCACGATCTGCGAGCCCTTGACGCCCGTGGCGGGCTCGATCTCGTAGCGCGTGATCACGGGGCCGGGCATGGCGGCCACCACGCGCACTTCCACGCCAAAGTCCTTGAGCTTTTTCTCGATGAGGCGGCTGGTCATCTCCAGCGTCTCGGGCGCCACGGTTTCCTGGCGCTGCTGGGGGCCGTCCAGCAGGTCCACCAGCGGCAGCTTGCTGTCAGGCATCTCGGTGAACAGGGGCTTCTGGCGCTCTTTCACCACGCGGGTGCTTTGCGGCACGTCCACCAGCACAGGTTCGATGATCTGGATGGGTTCGGGGTGGTGCACCTCGCTCTCGGTGCGCTCCTCCAGCACCACCACTTCGCGCTCGCGCGCGGCCTTGCGGCCCACGGCCACGTCCTTGGCGACCTCGCGCTTGGCCAGGCGCGACTGGATGAGCGCGTCGATGCGAGCGCCCAGGCCCTCGGCCACATGGCCCCACGAGAAGCGGAACACCAGCGCCGCCCCGAGCACCGCCGCCACGATGGACAGCAGAGCCGAACCCGTGTGGCCCAGCCACTTCACGCTCGCTGGCCCCACCACGTAGCCCAGCACGCCGCCGGCGTGCCCGCCCGGCAGCAGGGATTCGAAGCGGTACAGCCGCGACCACTCAAGCGCCGTGCTGGCGCACATCAGCAGCACCAATCCGCCCCAAAACAGGGCCCGGCGCCGCAACGGGCTGGCCGCACCCGGGATCGACTCGCCACCGCGCATCCAGCGCGCGAGCGACGAAAGCCAAGCACGCACGCCCGCGGCCACGCACCACCAGACAGAAAATCCCAGCGCGAAGTAGCTGCCATCGGCCAGCCAAGCACCTAACCGGCCGGCCCAGTTGGCCACCATGCGTGCGTCGCGGGTGCCGGAACTTGAAAAAGCCGCGTCCTGCGCGGAGTAGCTGACCAACGCCAGCAACCAGAAAACCAGGGCCAGCAGGCCCACGACCAGACCGATTTCATGGCCAAAACGGGCAGCGCCCGTGCGGGGCGGTGACTTGGCCGCCGCCGATGCATTCAGGGTATTGAGGGAATAGGTCATATGCGTGCCGGGCGAGCTTACCCCAAGCACTGGACGAAGCGACAGTCCCCTGAACGGCTACGCCGTTTCCCCCCTCGCGCTGGCCACGTGCTCGCCCATGAATGAATAACTCAGCCCAACGCGTTCAAACGGTCCTTGAGCAAGGTGGCGCCACTGGGCAGCGCTTCGATGAAGCCGCGCTCCTCCAGGTCCTTCATCACACGGCTGACCATCTCGCGCGAGGCGCCCACCATCTTGGCCAGGTCCTGGCGCGAGATCTTGTCCTTGATCACCAACTGGCCCTGGGCATCGGGCACCGCAAAGTCCAGCAACGCGTGCGCCACGCGCCCGTACACGTCCAGCAAGGCCAGTGACTCGATCTTGCGGTCTGCGTGGCGCAGCCGCTTGACCAGGCCGCGCATCACCACCAGCGACATGGAGGCGTTCTCGGTGAGGCAGCGCGCAAACTCCGCCCGGCCCAGCGTCAGAACGTCGGTCTGCACCTCGGCCCGCACCGTGGCGGAGTGCGGCTCGTTGTCGATGATGCTCATCTCGCCCAGGTAGTCGCCCTGCGAGAGCGTGGCCAGGATCACCTCGCGGCCCCGGCTGTCGGAGGCCATCACCCGCGCCCGCCCCGTGAGCAGGATGTACAGCGCATCGGACTTCTGCCCCTGCTCCACCAGCACCTCGCCCCGCTTGAAGCGGCGCTTGACCACAGCCCCGCTGAGCACCTCGGCCTGCGCCACCGTGAGCAGCGAGAACAGTGGAACCCGGCGCAGCAGATCCAGGTTGGACAACATCGTCGACATGAAACCTCTCCTCTCAGTGCGAACCCCTGTGCCGCCACACGTCACTGATGGGTTCTTACAATCGCCGTGATTGATAAAGCAGCCGTTTGCCCAAGTGGCCGCCGGTTGATACTCGGCAGCTCAGCCCCCAGCTTCCCCAACAGCGCCGCAATGTAGCGGACGCAAAACACAGGCTTTTACCATGTCCACCACTCAACACGCGAAAGTTCTGATTCTTGGCTCCGGCCCCGCCGGCTACACGGCCGCCGTCTATGCCGCGCGCGCCAACCTGAACCCGGTGCTCATCACCGGCATGGCCCAGGGCGGCCAGCTGATGACCACCACCGAAGTGGACAACTGGCCCGCCGACGTGCATGGCGTACAGGGCCCGGACCTGATGCAGCGCTTTTTGGAACACGCTGAGCGCTTCAAGACCCAGATCATCTTTGACCACATCAACAAGGTCGACTTCAGCCAGCGTCCCTTCACGCTCACCGGCGACAGCGGCACCTACACCTGCGACGCGTTGATCCTGGCCACCGGCGCATCCGCCAAGTACCTGGGGCTGCCCTCGGAGCAGTCCTTCATGGGCAAGGGCGTGTCCGGCTGCGCCACCTGCGACGGTTTCTTCTACCGCGAGCAGGATGTCTGCGTGGTCGGCGGCGGCAACACGGCGGTGGAAGAAGCGCTGTACCTGTCCAACATCGCCCGCAAGGTCACGCTGGTGCACCGCCGCGACAAGTTCAAGGCCGAACCCATCCTGGTGGACAAGCTCAACGAGAAGGTCGCCGCCGGCAAGATCGAGCTCAAGCTGTTCTACACCCTGGACGAGGTGCTGGGCGACAACACCGGCGTGACCGGCATCCGCATCAAGAGCACCAAGGACGGCAGCACTGAAGACATCCAGCTGCAGGGCTGCTTCATCGCCATCGGCCACGCGCCCAACACGGAGATCTTCCAGGGCCAGCTCGAGATGGAGAACGGCTACATCATCACCCAGGGCGGCCTCAAGGGCTTTGCCACCCAGACCAGCGTGCCCGGCGTGTTCGCAGCGGGCGACGTGCAGGACCACGTATACCGCCAGGCCATCACCAGCGCGGGCACGGGCTGCATGGCGGCGCTGGATGCCCAGCGCTTCCTTGAACAAGAAAGTTGATCAAAAATTAAGCTGCAGGCTATAATCTGCGGCTTTGCTGATTTCGACCCGTTCTTCACGGTCCTTTCGAAACAGGCAAATCGGGTTACCGCCACCCTTTCTGGCGAGGTGAGGCCGCAAGCCAACCCGGGAAATCATGCCCCGGGGCCCAGCGAACGGCCGTTAAAAAGTATCGGAGTGTCCTCATGGCACGCGTCTGCGACGTAACGGGCAAGAAGCCCATGGTCGGAAACAACGTTTCCCACGCCAACAACAAAACCAAGCGCCGGTTCCTGCCGAACCTGCAATACCGCCGTTTCTGGGTCGAGAGCGAAAACCGCTGGGTGCGCCTGCGTGTTTCGAGCGCTGCCCTGCGTTTGATCGACAAGAACGGTATCGACTCGGTGCTCGCAGACCTGCGTGCCCGTGGCCAGGCTTAAGGAGTAGCACCATGGCAAGCAAAGGCGGACGCGACAAGATCAAGCTGGAATCCACTGCGGGTACCGGCCACTTCTACACGACGACCAAGAACAAGAAGACGATGCCCGAGAAGATGCTGATCATGAAATTTGATCCCAAGGCTCGCAAGCACGTCGAATACAAGGAAATGAAGCTGAAGTAATTCGGCCCATGACCTTCCAAAAAGCCGCCCTTTTCAGGGCGGTTTTTTTATGCCCGCTTCGCCCCACCGCGTGCGGCGCTTCCTCAGGCCGCTTTGCGCGGTGCGGGCAGTTCCGCCATCTGCGCGGCGAGCAAGGCGCCCAGCGTTTGGTAGCCTGCTTCCACCTCGGGCGTGAACGGCATGCCGCAGCTCAAGCGCAGGAAATGCTCGTACCGCCCCGTGTTAGAGAACATGGGGCCCGGCGCCACGCGGATGCCCTTTTGCAGCGCCTCGTCGTACAGGCGGGTCGATGAGATGCCAACGGGCAGTTCCAGCCACAGGCTGAGCCCTCCCGGTGGCAGGCTGAGGCGGGTCCCGGGCGGAAAATAACGCGCCACGGCGCGTGCGGCTTGCTCGCGCTGGAGGCGCAACTGCGCCCGCATGCGGCGCATGTGGCGTTCGTACGCTGGCGAATCCACGCTGCGCGCCGCCAGCAGTTGCGACCAGGTCTGCATGTTGCGCGTGCGGGCGAACTTGATCATCTGCACGCGGGCCTGCCAGCGGCCCGCGCTCATCCAGCCCTGGCGCAGCCCAGGCGCAAAGCTCTTGCTGAGCGACGCGCAGTAGATTACCTGTCCAGCGTCGCCCGGGCGGTCCCAGGCCTTGGCGGGCCGCAGCACACGCGGGGACTCCACAAACTCCCGGTAGATGTCGTCCTCAATGAGCGCCAAGCCATGCTCGACGCACAGCGCCACCAGGCGCTCTTTGTGCGCGTCGGGCATCACGCTGCCCTGGGGCATCTGCAAGTGGGGCACCACCACCACGCCCTTGAGCCGGGGCTCGTTGCGCGCCGCCAACTCCAGAGCCTCCAGCGACATGCCGGTGTGGGGGCTGCATGGAATCTCCAGGGCGCGCAGGCCGCGCACTTCGATGGCTTGCAGGATGCCGAAGAACGTGGGTGATTCCACCGCGATCACATCACCCGGCTCGGCAATGGCATCGAGCGCCAGGTTCACCGCCTCGGAGTTGCCGTGCGTAGCGCCGATGTCGGCCGGTGCGACACACACGCCAAAGGTCAGCGCATGCCGCGCCATCGCCTGCTGGAACTTCGGGTGGGTGGTGGGCGCAGAGGGCCCGTAGACCAGGATGTCGGGCTGCTCGCGCAGCAGGCCGTGGGCGAGCCGGTTGAGCGCTGCGGCGTCGAACAGACTGGGCGCGGGCATGGCACTGCCCAGGTCCAATGGCAGGGGGCCAGCGCGACGGGCCTTCTCCAGAAAGCCGGAAATCCGTTCATTGATGCCGGCGAAGACATGCGGGTCCTGGGCCAGGGGTTCGTGCAGCTCGGGCTCACGGGCCTCGGGCAACATCACCCCTCCGGACTCGCGCACGAAGTAGCCCACGCGCTCCCGCGCCTCCACGCAGCCCTGGGATTCGAGGTGGCGCAGCACCTGCAGCGCCGTCGTCAGGCTCACCTGGTGCCGCTGGCACAGCTCGCGCACCGAAGGCATGCGCATGCCGGGTGAAAGGCTGCCGGCGGCGATCGCCTGTTCATACAGGGCGGCCAGCTGGCGGTAGCGCGGGGCTTCCCGCTGATCGGAGGAGGTGTATGACATGGGCTGGACAACGGATCTGGGCATCGTGCCGGAACGCTGGCTACGGGTACAGATACAGGAAGGCGCAGACACGACCATAACAGCCTCTGAAAAATCGTTGCTGTTCTACCGCTCTGTAGCGCCACGTGTACCTGTTGGGCGGCAGACGCTTTTTCTAAGCTGGAGCCCTCCCTACCGTGCATTTCTTACGGAGCACAGCATGTCGCCACACAGTCCCTCCACGACGTTTTCCCCGCCCCTGCCCCTGCCCTCGGGCGAGAGCCTCTGGCTTTGCCTGCCACCGGGCAGCACATTGCGCCCCACCCGAGGCACTATCAGCGTCCGCTGGGCACCCCAGCCCTGCGGGCACACCTTGCACACCCCGCCCATGACCCTGCTGGCGGCAGGCGAGCCCCTGGCATGGAGTGGGACAGCGCAGGCCATCTGGGTTCAGTTGTACAACGCGACGCACGAGCCGGCCGCGGTCCAGCTGGAGGAAGCTGCTCCCACGCCAACGCTGTGGCCGAAGATCTGGCGAGAGCTGCGCGCGGCCTTGCGGCGCAGTGGCAATGCCGCGCGCGAACTGCCCTCGCGGCGCAGCGCATGGCACGGGGCGCGCTGAGCCTGCGCACCCCCTTGCACAAGGGGTCAGGCAAAAAAAGAAAATAAAAAGGCCCTGCCAACCGGCAGGGCCTTTTTCGCAAAGGTGCAGTCCGGGTTTCTGAAACGACCTCAGGCCTGTGCTGCCCGCAACCGCAGCGAGAACTCGCGCAACGCGGCAATGCCGCTTTCCTCGGCACGGCGGCACCAGGCCTGCAAGTCGGCCGTCAGCTGCTCGCGCGAGTGGGAAGTGTTGAGCCACAGCTGGCGCAGCTCCTCGCGCATGGTGACCATCTTGTCGAGCGCCGGGTGGGCGGCGCGGACCTGGGCCAGTTGCGGCAGCGCGATGGCCGGCACCTTCTCGGCATCGCGATGCAGCCAGCGCTTGGCAGCCTTGAGCACCGAAACGTCCGCCTGGCGCGCCTTGAGTGCGGCAATCTCTTCCTTGCAGGCCCGGCGCACGCCGCGTGCGTAGCCCGCCATGACCTCATAGCGGTTGGCAATGAGCGCCTCCAGGGTCTTCTCATCGGCCACCGCCTTCACGTCGCCCAATTGCAGCTTGGGCGGCACCTTCTTCACGGTGGCCCAGCCCACTTTCTTCATCAGGCTGATGTAGACCCAGCCGATGTCGAACTCGTACGGCTTGACCGAGAACTTGGCCGATGTGGGATAGGTGTGGTGGTTGTTGTGCAGCTCTTCGCCACCGATGATCACACCCCAGGGGGAGAGGTTGGTGCTGGCGTCCTGCGCCTCGAAATTGCGATAGCCCCAGTAGTGGCCAATGCCGTTGACCACGCCCGCGGCCCAGAAAGGGATCCAGAGCATCTGCACAGCCCACACAGCAGCGCCGACGGCGCCGAAGAGCGCGAGATCGAGCACCAGCATCAGGCCCACGCCCTGCCAGGGGAAGCGGCTGTAGACATTGCGTTCCACCCAGTCGTCGGGTGTGCCGTGGCCGAATTTCTTCAGGGTGTCCTGGTTCTTGGCCTCGGCGCGGTACAGCTCGGCGCCGCGCCACATCACCGTGTCCAGGCCGCGTGTCTGCGGGCTGTGCGGGTCTTCGGCGGTTTCGCACTTGGCGTGGTGCTTGCGGTGGATGGCCACCCATTCCTTGGTCAGCATGCCCGTGCCAACCCACAGCCAGAAGCGGAAAAAGTGCGAGGGAATGGCGTGCAGGTCCAGCGCGCGGTGCGCTTGCGCGCGGTGCAGGAAGATCGTGACCGCCGCAATGGTGACGTGGGTCGTCGCCAGGGTGTACAGCACGATCTGCCACCAAGCCAGATTCCAAAGACCATGGCCCAGCCAGTCGATGGCAGCGTTCAGGACAGCCCAATCGGGTAACAGCATATTCAGAAAACCTTACTTTGACAGGAACCCGTTCACCAGCGGACGGAGTCCCATTTTAGAGACGTGTCCCCGGGGTAGGTTCAGGGGTATCCACGGTATTTGCGGTGATTTAGCCGCTTTAGGGGGCTATGTCAGGGCTTTTTTGTCCAGATTGCCGCAAAAAACCCGTCCGTCTGATGCACATGGGGCCACAGGCGCAGGTATCTGCCGCCCGTCTCGCCACCGCTGCACAGACCCGCGGCACCCTCTACCTTGAGCTGTTGCAGCACGGCCCCAGCGTCCAGCAGCTCAAAGTCGGGGTGCGATGCGCTGAAGGCCTCCGCGATGGCCTCGTTTTCCTGGGGCAAGATGCTGCAGGTGGCATACACCAGGCGGCCGCCGGGCTTGAGCAGGCGCGCGGCACTGGCCAGGATGGCGGTCTGCTTGGCCACCAGCTCTTCGATGGCCTTCGGTGACTGGCGCCATTTGAGGTCGGGGTTGCGCCGCAGCGTCCCCAGGCCGGAGCACGGGGCATCCACCAGAACGCGATCGATCTTCCCCGCCAGCCGTTTCACGCGCTCGTCGCGTTCGTGGGCGATGGCGGCCGGGTGCACATTGGACAGGCCGCTACGCGCCAGCCGGGGTTTGAGCGCATCCAGGCGGTGCGCCGAGACATCAAACGCATACAAGCGACCGGTGTTGCGCATGCTGGCGCCAATGGCCAGTGTCTTGCCGCCGGCTCCGGCGCAGAAATCCACGACCATTTCGCCCCGCTTGGCATCGAGCAGCAGAGCCAGCAATTGCGAGCCTTCGTCCTGCACTTCGACGGCCCCGCGCGTGAACGCATCAAGCTTGGTCAGCGCCGGCTTGCCGTCAATGCGCAGGCCCCAGGGCGAATACGGTGTGGGCATGGCCTGGATGCCGGCCTTGGCAAGCTCCTTTTGCACGTCGGCACGCTTGTCCTTGAGCGCGTTGACGCGCAAGTCCAGCGGAGCGCTCTGAGCCAGGCTTTCCACCAACGGCCAGAAACCGTCTCCCACCTGGTCCTTCAGGGGTTTCACCAGCCATTCGGGCAGGTTGTGGCGGTGCCGCTCCATCAGGTCGTCGGCCGTAACGGCGTCGCACTGGTCGAGCCATTTCTTCTCCTGCTCGGTCAGCGCGCTCTTGAGAAAGTCGCGCGGGCCATGGAAGCCCAGGATGGCCAGGCGGCGCTCCTTGGGGCCCGAGCCGGAGGGCGCCATGTGGTCGAACAGCAGCTTCTTGCGCAGAACGGTGTAGACCGTCTCGGCCAGGGTGGCGCGCTCGCGCGGGCCCAGGCCGCGGTTGTCGCGAAAGAAGCGTGACACCACCGCGTCGGCGGGGTGTTCAAACGTGAGAGTGAGCCTGATGAGTTCGGCGCAGGCGTCGAGGAGAACTTTGGGATGCATCCCCCAATTGTCCCATTCCCTGCTGCGAGGGCGACCGTGGGGCGATCTCCGGCCGCGCGGCGCGGCTGCGGGCTGTCCACGGGCTACCTGCGGGCTTCAGCGTGAATGCACCGGGTCAAACGCGTAGCGCTGGATTTCCTTCAGTGTGGGCGACTCGCCCGCCCACAGCGCCAACGCCGGGCCCGGCAGGCTGAGGTTGCGCTCCAGCGCGCGGCACAGGTGGTAGCGGCTTTCATCGTCCATGCCCGGCAGCTCCACAAAGATGAGGTAGGCCCGGCGCTGGGGATGCTCGCGCAGG
This sequence comes from Acidovorax sp., assembly GCF_022763525.1. Lineage (GTDB taxonomy): Bacteria > Pseudomonadota > Gammaproteobacteria > Burkholderiales > Burkholderiaceae_C > Acidovorax. Next base: position 44,275 of record NZ_JALEGG010000087.1, on the reverse strand, counting down.
TTCTTGCGCACCAGCCAGCAGCGGGCCACAGGTGCACAGCGGGCCAACTCGGACTGAAGTTCCGCCAGCTCGAAGGCACTCAGGTCGTGCCGCGTGATCTGGCTGAAGAAGGACGTGCTGGACAGTTCCTCCCACGCCCGCTCCTCGGACTCCTGCGCCCGTTCCAGGCGCTTGCGCCACTGCTTGAAGGCTGCAGCGTCGTGGTCCATGCCCATGCGGGGCGTATCCAGTTCGGCCAGCGCAGTGCGTGCTGCCCAGTAGCGGTCGCTGCTGCCCGCGTCCCACAGGCGGTGCAGCAATGCAAGGCGGCCTTCGCGGTCGTCCTCGGCCAGGCACGGCACCAGCCCACGCAGGGCGGCCGGGTTTTCGGGGCTGCGCTCCAGCGCCAGCTCATACAGCCCGCGCACGTCGGCATGCGGATCCAGATGGCGCCGCAAGCGCGCCAGTTCCACCAGTTCGGCGGCACTGGCCTGCGCTGCCATGGCGGCCAGGGCATCGGCCCGGGCACGCACCCGCACCAGCCATGCGTGGTGCTGTTTCCATTCGGTGGCGTTGTCGCGGCACCATTGGTTGTCAAAGTGCTTTACCCAGCGCTTGGCTTCCTCGCCCAGGATGCCCAGCGCGCTGCCGCGCGACCACTCCGGCAAGGTGGGGGTGGCGTCGAGCGCCTCGATGCGGTCCCGCAAACTGGGGTGGGTGTCGTCCACGCTGCTCAGCCGCTTGAGCGCCAGCCGCAGCGCATCGTTGGCAAACGCGGCATCCGGGGGCTTGGCGAGGAATCGGCGCATGCCGCGATAGGGCCCGACCGGCAAGGGGTTGCCAGCGGCAGCGCACCAATGGTCCCGCCAGAAGTCGGCGTCCAGCGCGGCGCCGCGGATCTCGATCTCGGCCAGTGCGGCCGCGGTCACCTCGCGCCCCAGCAGCTTGCCGGCAATGCGGTCGGCTTCGTACTCATCCTGGCGCGCCAGCGCAAACGTCTTGGCGGAAAACCGTGGAAAGTACCAGCGCATGAAAGCCTGTGTGGCCGCCCCCACCGGACCTTCGTCGTCGGCGAGGCTGTGGTTGAGGCGCATCCACGACAGGCGCGTGCGGTAGATCCAGGCCGCGAAGCGCCCGTGGTCGCCGCGCAGGTGGCCATACTCATGCGCCAGCACGGCCAGAAAGCGCGGTCGGTCCAGTGCCATCAGCAGGGGCAGGCCAACGCTCAAGTGGTTGACGGCGCCGCCCAGCAGGCCATACCGGGGTAGCTGCTGAATACTGGCGTTGAACTCGTCGTTGAGCGTGACCTTGTGGATGGGTGGCCCCTTGATCTTGCGGCGGATGCGTTCCAGCGCCTCGAAGAGCTCGGGTGCATCCGCTGCTTTGATCTCCACGCCCTCGGGCTCGTCAAACCGCACCCACAACGCGCGAAGACTGATCCACAGCAGGCTGGCCGCGGCGATCAGCGCCCACACCATCGAGATCCGAAACCGCCCCTGCAGCACCTGCGGCAGCACCCACGCCAGCATGGCCACGGCCAGGCCCAGGCAGCCCAGCACCCAGGCATAGCCCAGCGCCGCAAACGCAGCCACGCTGCGGCGATACGCCCGGCTGTTGTCGGCGCTGGCATGCTCGCTCATGCGCACCATGTGCACAAAATCTGCCTGGTCCACGGAATCTCCCCCGATAGTTGCTCTGCTGAACAGCTTCTTGTAAACCTGTAAACCCGCCATCCTAACGAACATGAACGACGACGATCTTCCCGCCCTCATCCGCACACCGCCGGGCAGATACCGCCACTACAAGGGCATGCTCTACGAGGTTCTGGACACCGTGCGCCACAGCGAGACCCTGGAGCCCATGACGCTCTACCGCGCGCTCTACGGCGAGCGGGGGCTGTGGGTGCGGCCTGCGGCCATGTTTGAAGAGCAGGTGCTCATCGATGGCACGATGCGGCCGCGGTTCGAGAAATGCAGCGATGACGAAAATTCTTGAAAACGGCCTTTAGCGCTTATACGAAATGCGTCAACAGCTAGCATTTCAATAGCAATCACTCCGGCCGCTTTTCCGACCGCAAAGGTCCCCGGCCTGTCGCACCTTGCGTTGATGCCACCTACCCCGGGGTTTGGCCGCTTCCTACACAGCCCGCGCCCCGGCCGACGTATGTTGCCGACAGGGCTTTCTGCGGCTGCCAGCGCGCGCCGCCTGCAGAGCCCCTTGCCAACCGTGTGCAGGAGGCCGTATGAGCTACTTTTTGCAAGGTCTTTTCGGAGAACGTTCCCTCACCAAGGTGGCCGGCCTGTTCGCGCAGAAGAGCCAAGCCGAGTCGACCATGGACCAGGTGCTGCGCGCAGGGGGGCTGAGCGCCCCGCAGGTCCGGCTCCTAGGCCCAGAGGATGCGCGCAACGCGCGGCGCGAGCTGTTCGGCCGGGCGGTCGAACCCGAAAGCGCGGGAATTGCCCGGACTTTTTTGCAGACCCACCTGGTAGGTGGCATGGCGGGTGCGGTGGCGGGCTTGGCCCTCTATCTCTGGTTCTACCGGGCCGCCCACCCGATGATCGTGAGCAGCCCGCTGGTTGCCTTCATCGCCATCGTGGGGTTTGCCACCACGTTCGGGCTGTTGGCGGGCGGGCTGTTGACCATGCGGCCCGATCATGTCCGGCTGATCACGCGGGTGCGGTCGGCGTTGCGCCATGACCAGTGGGCCGTAGTGGCCCATCCCATCAACCCGGAACAGACGCAGCGCGTGCGCCAAGTGCTGGAGCAGCACGCGGCAGAGGTCGTTACCACGCTGTAGCGGCTGCCTTCCCCCTGGCAAACACCGCGAGTGCAGCGGCGCATCCCTTGCGGCGGGGCAACGGTCTTACAGCGTCTGCAGCAGCGCACGCACCGCCCGCGGATAGATCACGTGCTCCTGCGTGAGCACGCGGGCGGCCAGCGTGTCGGCCGTGTCATCGGGTAGCACAGGCACCACCGCCTGGTCCAGGATGGGCCCCACATCCAGCTCCGCCGTCACCTGGTGCACGGTGACGCCAGCGAACTTGCAACCTGCATCAATGGCGCGCTGGTGCGTGTGCAAACCCGTGAAAGCCGGCAGCAGCGAGGGATGGATATTGATGAGGCGTCCCGCATACCGCGCCACGAAGCCCGGCGTGAGGATGCGCATGAAGCCGGCCAGCAACACCAGCGCGGGATCGTAGCGATCGACCAGCGCGGCCAGCTCGGCATCAAACGCTTCGCGGCTTGCAAACTGCTTGTGGTCGAGCGTCTCGGTGGGGATCCCCTGCTCCCGCGCAAAGGCCAGACCGCCTGCGTCCGCCTTGTTGCTGATCACGGCCGCCACACGGGCGCCATAGCGCTGCGCCCAAGCCTCCTGCTGCGCCGTCCGGACGATGGCGGCCATGTTGGAGCCGCCGCCTGAGATCAAAATCACGATGTTTTTCATTTGCCATCAATTATCCGTGCCCTTCGATCCAACCACCCGCCCCCTCACGCCCGCCGAAGCCCGCGTGCTCGCCACCCTGATGGAGAAGGCCCGCACCGTGCCCGACAGCTATCCCATGTCGCTTAACGCGCTGGTCACCGGCTGCAACCAGAAGACCAGCCGCGATCCGGTGATGAACCTGAGCGAGAGCGAGGTGCAGGAGGCGCTGGATTCGCTCAAGCTCCTGACGCTGGCGTTCGAGACCAGCGGCAACCGCACCACCCGCTGGGAGCACAACTTCCAGCGCGGCGTGGGGGTGCCCGAGCAATCGGCCGTGCTGCTGGGCCTGTTGATGCTGCGCGGCCCTCAAACAGCGGGCGAGCTGCGCATCAATGCGGAGCGCTGGTACCGGTTTGCGGACATTTCCTCGGTGGAGGCGTTTCTGGATGAGCTGCAGGAACGCAGCGCCGAGAAAGGCGGACCGTTGGTTACCCTGCTGCCTCGCGCCCCCGGTGCCCGCGAGCCGCGCTGGGCGCACCTGCTTTGCGGAGCAGTCGACACCCGCGCCAGCGTGCCGGCACCGGCCAGCGGCGGTGCCTCGCCCGCGCTGCAGGCCCGCGTGGAAGCCCTCGAAAGCCAAGTGGCGGCCTTGCAGGCCACTGTGCAGCGCCTGTGTTCCGAACTGGGCATTGACCCCGCCATGTCACCACCCGGACAGGACTAAAACGAACGACCGTGCTACAACTGCGGGATCATTTGGAGACAAACCGATGGATCTCGCATTCACCCCCGAAGAACAGGCCTTCCGCGAGGAAATTCGCGCCTGGGTTCAAGCCAATCTACCGAAAGAAATTTCGCACAAGGTGCACAACGCCCTGCGCCTGACCCGCGACGACCTGCAGGGTTGGGCCAAGATCCTGGGCAAGAAGGGGTGGCTGGGTTTCGGCTGGCCCAAGGAATTTGGCGGGCCGGGCTGGACGGCCGTGCAAAAGCACCTGTTCGAAGAAGAATGCGCACTGGCGGGTGCGCCGCGCATCGTGCCCTTCGGGCCCGTGATGGTGGCGCCGGTGATCATGGCGTTTGGCAATGCCGAGCAGCAAAAGCGCTTCCTGCCCGGCATCGCCAGCGGCGAGGTCTGGTGGAGCCAGGGCTACAGCGAACCGGGCTCGGGCTCGGACCTGGCCAGCGTCAAGACCCGCGCCGAACGCGTGGGCGACAAGTACATCGTCAACGGCCAGAAGACCTGGACGACCCTTGGGCAGTACGGCGACTGGATGTTCAACCTGGTGCGCACCAGCACCGAGGGCAAGCCCCAGACCGGCATCTCCTTCCTGCTGCTCGACATGAAGTCCAAGGGCGTCACCGTGCGCCCCATCAAGTTGCTGGACGGCGAGTGCGAAGTCAATGAGGTGTTCTTCGACAACGTCGAAGTGCCCGCCGAGAACCTGATCGGCGAAGAAAACAAGGGCTGGACCTACGCCAAGCACCTGCTCAGCCACGAGCGCACCAACATCGCCGACGTGAACCGCAGCAAGCGCGAGCTGGAGCGCCTCAAGCGCATCGCCAGGGCCGAAGGCGTCTGGGACGACGTACGTTTCCGCGACCAGATCGCCCTGCTGGAAGTGGACATCGTGGCGCTGGAGATGCTGGTGCTGCGCGTGCTCTCGGCCGAGAAGAGCGGCAAGAACTCGCTCGACATCGCAGGGCTGCTCAAGATCAAGGGCAGCGAGATCCAGCAGCGCTATGCCGAGCTGATGATGCTGGCCGCCGGCCCGTTCAGCCTGCCCTTCATCGAAGAAGCCATGGAAGCCGGCTGGCAGGGCAACTTCCCGGGCGGCGTCACCGCCAACGCGCCGCTGGCGTCCACCTACTTCAACCTGCGCAAGACCACCATCTACGGCGGCTCCAACGAAGTGCAGCGCAACATCGTGGCTCAGACCGTCCTCGGCTGATCCCAAGTTCCAGGAGACAAGAACATGGATTTCGATTTTTCTGACGACCAGGAACAACTGCGCGATGCCGTGCGCAAGTGGGTGGACAAGGGCTACACATTCGAACGCCGCCGCGCGGCCGTGGCTGCGGGCGGCTTTGACCGCGCCGCCTGGGGCGAGCTGGCCGAGCTGGGCCTCACGGCCCTGACGGTGCCCGAAGCACACGGTGGCATGGGCCAGGGCGCCATTGACGCCATGGTGGTGGCCGAAGAGCTGGGCCGCGGCATCGTACTGGAGCCCCTGGCCCAGGCCTTCATTGCCAGCAGCGTGCTCTCCCAGTTTGGCGCGCAAGACGTGCAGGCTGCGTGGCTGCCCAAGATTGCCAGCGGCGAAGCCCTGGTGGTGCTGGCCCAGCAAGAGAGCAAGGCCCGCTACCGCCTGAACGTTTGCGAGGCAAAAGCGGTTCCGGCGCAGTCTGGATATGCGGTAGCAGCTATCAAAAACATAGTACCCGCAGGCGACCAGGCCGACGCCTTCCTCCTTCCTGCCCAACTCGACGGCAAGATCGCCCTCTTCCTGGTGGAGCGCACCGCCAGCGGTGTCACCACGCAAGGCTACGTCACGCAGGATGGCAGCCGCGCCGCCGAAGTGCAGCTCTCCAACACCCCAGCCACCCTCGTCACCACCGACGGCCTGGCAGCGCTGGAGCTGGCCGTGGACGTGGGCATCGCCGCCTTGTGCGCCGAAGCCGTGGGCGTGATGGACAAGACCGCCGCCGTCACATTCGACTACCTCAACCAGCGAAAGCAGTTCGGCGTGCCCATCGCCAGCTTCCAGGCGCTGCGCCACCGCGCGGCCGACATGAAGATGCAGCTGGAGCTGGCCCGCTCCATGAGCTATTACGCCAGCCTCAAGCTCGGCGCCCCCGCCGATGAGCGCCGCCGCGCCATCGCGCGTGCCAAGGTGCAGCTGGGGCAGTCCATGCGCTTTGTGGGCCAGCAGGCGGTGCAGATGCATGGCGGCATCGGCGTGACCGACGAGTACATCGTGAGCCATTACTTCAAGAAGCTCACGCAGCTGGAGATGACCTACGGCGACACGCTGCACCACCTGGGCGAGGTTTCAGCCCGCATGCAGGACACGGCGGGCGTCTTTGCCTGAGTCGCCTGACCTGATCTGACGCAGGCGCGTCATACCCGCCAACGATGCTCGTGGATTTCCCTGTCCACGGGCATTTTTACTTTCCGGAGCTCCCATGAACCCCACCGCTCTTCTCACCCGCCGATTCGTGCTCGCAGCCGCGACATCGGTACTGGCGCTGACCCTGGCCGGCTGCGCCACCAAGAGCCCCAGCCTCGCAGAGACACCCCCCATCGTCTTCGTGCATGGCAACGGCGACACCGCCGCGCTGTGGCAGACCACCGTGTGGCGGTTTGAATCGAACGGCTGGCCCCGCGAGCGCCTGCATGCCATCGACGTGCCCTATCCGCTCTCGCGCGACGACGATGCCAAGGCCCAGCCGGGCCGCACTTCCGCGGCTGAGCACATGGCCTACCTGAAGGCCGAGGTAGACAAGGTTCTGAAGTCCACGGGCGCCAGCCAGGTCGTGCTGGTGGGCAACTCGCGCGGGGGCAACGCCATTCGCAACTACATCTACAACGGCGGTGGCGACCGCACCGTGAGCCATGCCATCCTGGGCGGCACGCCCAACCATGGCGTGTGGGCGATTCCTGGTTTCCGCGAAGGCAACGAGTTTTCGGGCACTGGCCCGTTCCTCATGGCCCTGAACGCACCGAAGAACGCCGCGGGCGACGAGGTGAGCGGCCCGGTGAAGTGGATGACCATCCGCTCGGACAACAACGACAAGTTCGCCCAGCCCGATGGCGTGTGGATCGGCCAGAAGGGCAAACCCACGAACGTGACCGCCGCAGGCCCTGAGCTCAAGGGCGCCACCAACATCGTGATCCCGCGCATCGACCACCGCGAAACCTCGTACTCGCCCGCCGCGTTCGAAGCCGCCTACCGCTTCATCACAGGCAAGGCGCCGCAGCTCACCACCATCGCGGCAGAAACGCAGGTGGTGCTGAACGGCAAGGTCACCGGCCTGGGCGTGGACCCAGCAGCCCCCCAGACCGGCAATTTCAGCAACAACCTGCCCCTGAGGGGAGCTCAGCTGGAGGTGTATGCCACTGACCCCGCCACCGGCGCCCGCACCGGCGGCGCCCTGCTGCGCAAGACCGTGGGTGCGGATGGCCAATGGGGTCCGCTGACGGTGCCCGCCGGCTCGCCCGTCGAGTTCGTGATCACCGCGCCGGGTTATGCCACCACCCACATCTACCGCAGCGGCTTCCCGCGCAGCAGCAACATCGTCCACCTGCGCGCAGAGCGCATGGCCGATGCCGACAAAGGCGCCGAGAGCGTGGTCACGCTGACCCGCCCCCGCGGTTACCTGGACCCGGCGCGCGACCAGATGCTGCTCGATGGTGCTGCGCCGGCCGGTGTGCCCCCCGGCGCGGGCGTGGCCTCGGCCAAGGTCAAGCCATCGGGCGGCGTGCGCAGCATTGCGGGTGAATTCAATGGAGAGCGCGTGGTGGGGCAAACATGGCCTGCAGCGAGCGGCCACTTGGTATTTCTGGAGTTGACATATTGAATGGACGGGCGGGGTCAGGTAGCCGTGCTCCGCGCTAAGCACCAGGCAGAGCGGTCAAGGCGGCGCAGTGCCCAGACTCCCCGTATGGCAAGACCGACCAGCAGCGCCAGCAGCAGGCTCGTACTGGCCGCTCCCCTACACAAGAAGCCGGGACGACTTGGGGACGTGGGCTATCAGGAACTCCATTTGATCGGCCAGGATGCGCCGGTTGCGCAGGATGAAGTCCTCCCACAGGCTGGGCACATAGGGGGCGTACAGCAGCGGCATGTGGGCCTGCTCGGGCGTGCGCGGGCCCTTGCGGTGGTTGCACGGGCGGCAGGCGGTGACGACATTCATCCAATGGTCCTGCCCGTTGCGCGCAAAGGGCACGATGTGCTCGCGCGTGAGGTGCTCTTCATGGAACTGCCCGCCGCAGTAGGCGCACACATTGCGGTCGCGGGCAAAGAGCTTGCTGTTGGTGAGGCTGGGCTTGAGGTCGAAGGGGTTGATGCTGGGCACCCCCTTGGTGCCGATGATGCTGTTGATGGCAATGACCGACTGCTCGCCCGTGACGGCGTTGTGCCCCCCGCGAAAACGCGCGATCTGGCCGCCAGACTCCCAGCGCACCTCGCCAGCGGCGTAATGGATGACCGCTTGCTCCAGTGATATCCACGATTGGGGCAGCCCCTGGGCTGACAGCTTCAAGACCTTCAAAACACGCCTCCTGGAACACAAAGTACACAAGGATTCGGAACGCGGAGTCTCGCGGGCAGCCCTGCGCAGGGACAGCCGTAGATCACAATATACTCCGTTTTCATGACAAATTGGCGTCCTGCGCTTGATGGACCTGCGCATGGTGCTATCAAAAAGATAACAAACCGATGAAGATCTTTCGCGGATTTCACCACCCTGGCATTGCGGATGCCTGTGCGTTGACCATCGGTAATTTCGATGGTGTGCATCGGGGGCACCAAGCCATGCTGGCCCTGCTGAACAGCGAGGCCGCGCATCGGGGCGTGGAGAGCTGCGTGCTGACATTCGAGCCGCATCCGCGCGACTACTTCGCCGGCGCCCTGCACAAGCCTGAACTGGCACCCGCACGCATCGGAACCTTGCGAGACAAGCTGACCGAACTGCGGCGCTGCGGCGTTCAGCAAACGGTGGTGCTGCCTTTTGATGCCAAGCTGGCCGCCCAATCCCCGGAAGCGTTTATCCAGGACGTGCTGATCCAGGGCTTGGGAGCCCGCTACGTGCTGGTGGGCGATGACTTCCGCTTTGGCCGCCAGCGCGCAGGCGACTACGCCATGCTGGACGCCGCTGGGCAGGCAAAGGGCTTTGATGTGGCCCGCATGAACAGCTACGAGGTGCACGGACTGCGCGTATCCAGCTCCGCCGTCCGCCAGGCCCTGGCAGCCGGCGACATGGAGGCCGCAGCGAGGTTGCTGGGGCGGCCGTACACGATCAGCGGGCATGTGGTGCACGGCCGCAAGCTGGGGCGCGAGTTGGGATTTCGCACGCTGAACATGCGGTTCAGCCATTGGAAACCCGCCGCCAGTGGCATTTTTGCCGTCAGCGTGCAAGGCCTCACGGACCGTCCGCTACCCGGAGTGGCCAACCTGGGCGTGCGGCCCTCCCTGGACCCCGACGATGTGAATGGAGGGCGGGTGCTCCTGGAGACCCACTGTTTGGACTGGCCCGAACACCTGGGCGCAGACGATGCCTACGGCAAGATCGTCCATGTGGAACTACTCCACAAGCTGCACGATGAACTCAAGTACCCGAGCCTGGATGCGCTGAAGGAGGGGATTGCCCGGGATTGCATCCAGGCCCGCCAGCATTTTGAGACTCGGCGAAACCCGCCGCTGGGGATAGACAACACCCAAGCCCCGGGTTGACAAACAGCGTCCCGAGGCGGAAGGTTCATCCGGAGAGGTCCTTTGGTCGAAAGCCCGTGAATGCGCCACCTGATTCAACCCCCTGTCCGCCCCCAAATCAACCGGCGCAGCCTTCTTGCCCACGCAATGGGTTGCACCCTTCTCCCAGTCTCCATGGCATCCCGCAGCACCCCTACCTCAGCGGCCGCAATGTCGCCCGCCATGCAAGGCGACCAGTTGTTTGCCGGGTGCCGCTACCAGGAGCGTGCTGGAGCCCCTCACAAAACCGCCTTGGCCTACGCCAGCCTGCAAGTGCAAGGCGCACGCCTGATCGAGTCCCCGTTCTTTCCCCATGGCTGGGCACTGGACGTCCGCCAGAAGACCCGGGCATTCTTTTTTGAAAAGCACGGCCCCGGGGCCGGGGTTTTCGACCTGGAGCAACAACGGTTTGTGCAAACCATCGCTCCTTTCGAGCAGAGGCAGTTCTATGGTCATGGCGTGCTCGCCGATGACGGAGGACTGCTGCTCAGCACAGAGTCCGACGCGCAGGGGCGGGGCTTTATCGGCATGCGTGACGCCAGCACCCTGCGTTACCTCGGCGACTTCCCGAGTTTCGGGGCCCGTCCGCACGACTGTCATCTGGTGGAAGGTGGGCGGGTGCTGGCCGTGACCAACGGCGGCGGGGCCGCAGGAGAAGATCCGGCCCCCTGCGTCAGCTACATCGATGTGAAAACGCGCCGACTGCTGGATCGCCATGAGATGTCGGGCTCGGCTTTCAACACCGGGCACATGGCGCCGGTCTCTGACAACACCGCAGTGATCGCTTCCGCCCCCCGGCTCGGGCTGGGCGTGGACCACGCGGGAAGTGTCAGCTGGTGCCAGCGAAGCGAAACCACCTTGCGGGGCCTGCCGTCCGTGCAGGACCTCGCCCCTCGCCTGCTGGGAGAGGCCCTGAGCATCGCAGTGCTTCCCCGCGAGGGCTTGGCCGTGGTGACGCACCCGACCCCTGGTTTGCTGACCTTCTGGCGCCTGGACGACCAGTCGCTATCCCTCGTCACCCCGGTCGACAACGTGCGAGGCGCCGCACTGGCAGGCGACGGCCGCAGCCTGTGGCTGAGCCATGGCGCCCAGGGTTCGCTGAGCCTCTTGCGAATGGACGGTCGAGAGCCCACCCTGCAACCGGTGCTGAGGCAGGCGCTGATGGCGGGATCGCATCTGCTGAACTACCCCGTCGCGCTTGCCGCCGCCCTGGTGGCCCGGGATGAAGGGCTCTCGAAGACGTTACAGTAAAATCTCTGCGTGGAACCACTGCACACACTGCAAGATCAGCCAACCCGCCATGGCCTGGACGCCCTGACAGCCGGCATCTCCAAGGATTGCGCCGAAGCGCGTGCCTACTTTGCCTCGGTGCTTGCGCCCAACCACACCGAAACCCGTCGCCAGACCACCCGCGACCGAATTTGAGGGAGCTGCTTCTCGCAGCGCCCGCCTGACGGGCCCGCTCTCCTTCGCGCTCCATCCCGTTCTTGCTCCGGGCCCTGCCCCGGAATGCCCTGTTTTAAGGCTCCCCATGTCCGACGACAACGCCAGCACCGCATCCACCACCTCAGCCGCTGACTACCGCAGCACGCTGAACCTGCCCGATACCTCCTTCCCCATGCGCGGCGACCTGCCCAAGCGCGAGCCGGGATGGGTGAAGGAATGGGAAGACAAGGGCCTGTACAAGCGCCTGCGCGATGCCCGCTGCGGCGCCCCCAAGTTCATCCTGCACGACGGCCCTCCCTATGCCAACGGCCAGATCCACATGGGCCACGCGGTCAACAAGATCCTGAAGGACATGATCACCAAGGCGCGCCAGCTCGAAGGCTTTGATGCGCTGTACGTGCCGGGCTGGGACTGCCACGGCCTGCCGATCGAAAACGCCATCGAGAAGAAACACGGCCGCAACCTCAGCCGCGACGACATGCAGGCCAAGAGCCGCGCCTATGCCACCGAGCAGATCGCGCAGCAGATGGACGATTTCAAGCGCCTGGGTGTGCTGGGCGAATGGGACAACCCCTACAAGACCATGAACCCCGCCAACGAGGCGGGCGAGATCCGCGCGTTCAAGCGCGTGATGGAGCGGGGCTTCGTATATCGCGGCCTGAAGCCCGTGTACTGGTGCTTCGACTGCGGCTCGTCGCTGGCCGAGTTCGAGATCGAATACCAGGACAAGAAGAGCACCACGCTGGATGTGGCCTTCAAGGCGCACGAGCCCGCCAAGCTGGCCGCAGCCTTCGGCGCACCTGCCCTGGCCAAGGACGCCTTCATCGTCATCTGGACCACCACGGCCTGGACCATCCCCGCCAACCAGGCGCTGAACCTGAACCCCACGCTGATGTACGCGCTGGTGGACACGCCCAAGGGCTACCTGGTGCTGGCAGAAGCGCTGGTGGAGCAGTGCCTGGAGCGCTACGGCCTCACCGGCACGGTGATCGCCACCACCGCCGGTGAAAAGCTGGGTGGTCTCGAGTTTGAACACCCGCTGTACGACGTGGCGGGCGAAGACGGCAGCTTTGGCTACCGCCGCCTGTCGCCCGTGTACCTGGCCGACTACGCCACGGCCGACGACGGCACGGGTATTGTGCACTCCTCGCCCGCCTACGGGCTGGAGGACTTCAACTCCTGCCGCGCCCATGGCATGGCGCTCGACGAGATCCTGAACCCCGTGCAGGGCAACGGCACCTATGCGGCCGACTTCCCGCTGTTTGGCGGCCAGCACATCTGGAAGGCGGTGCCCGTCATCATCGAAGCCCTGCGCAACGCGGGCCGCCTGATGACCACCAAGGACATCACGCACAGCTACCCCCACTGCTGGCGCCACAAGACGCCGGTGATCTACCGCGCCGCCGCGCAGTGGTTCATCCGCATGGACGAAGGCGAAGGCGTGTTCACAAAGCCAGGCATGAAGCCCGCCAAGACGCTGCGCCAGATCGCGCTGGATGCGATCGAGCACACCAGCTTCTACCCCGAGAACGGCAAGGCCCGCCTGCACGACATGATCGCCGGGCGGCCGGACTGGTGCATCTCGCGCCAGCGCAGCTGGGGCGTGCCCATCCCGTTCTTCCTGCACAAGGATTCGGGCGAACTGCACCCGCGCACCATGGAAATCATGGACCAGGCGGCGGACATCGTGGAAAAGGGCGGCATCGAGGCCTGGAGCCGCGTGACGGTGGAAGAGATCCTGGGCGCCGAAGACGCGCCGCACTACACCAAGAGCACCGACATCCTGGAGGTGTGGTTCGATTCCGGCTCGACCTTCAGCCACGTGCTGCGCGGCACGCACCCGAACGTGCACCACGACACCGGCCCCGAGGCCGACCTGTACCTCGAAGGCCATGACCAGCACCGCGGCTGGTTCCACAGCTCGCTGCTGCTGGCCTCGGCCCTCGAAGGCCGCGCGCCCTATCGCGGCCTGCTGACCCACGGCTTCACTGTGGACAGCCAGGGCCGCAAGATGAGCAAGTCGCTGGGCAACGGCATCGATCCGCAGGAGATCAACAAAAAACTGGGCGCCGAGATCATCCGCCTGTGGGTGGCCGCGAGCGACTACTCGGGCGACATCGCCGGTGACGAGAAGATCCTCGCGCGCGTGGTGGACGCCTACCGCCGCATCCGCAATACGCTGCGCTTCCTGCTGGCCAACGTGAGCGACTTCGACCCCGCCCAGGACGCCGTGCCTTTCGACCAGATGCTGGAGATCGACCGCTACGCGCTCACGCGCGCGGCCGAGTTCCAGGCCGAGGTGCTGGCGCACTACAAGGTGTATGAGTTCCACCCTGTGGTCGCCAAGCTGCAGCTGTACTGCTCGGAAGACCTGGGCGGCTTCTACCTGGACGTGCTCAAGGATCGCCTGTACACCACCGCGCCCAAGAGCCTGGCGCGCCGCAGCGCGCAGACCGCGCTCTACCAGATCACGCACGCCATGCTGCGCTGGATGGCGCCGTTCCTGTCGTTCACGGCCGAAGAGGCGTGGAAGGTGTTCGGCAGCTCCGACTCCATCTTCCTGGAAACCTACGGCACCATTGCCCACGCCGATGAGGGCCTGCTGGCCAAGTGGGCCCGCCTGCGCGAGATCCGCGACGCGGTGAACAAGGAGATCGAGGCCCTGCGCGCCGCCGGTCAGGTGGGGTCTTCGCTGCAGGCCAATGTCGTGCTGACCGCAGCCCCTGAGGACCATGCGTTGCTGACCAGCCTGGGCGACGACCTGAAATTCGTGTTCATCACATCTGCTATTGAATTGGTAGCTGGTAGCGCTCTCCAGATCAGCGTCAAGGCCAGTTCCGACCAGAAATGCGACCGCTGCTGGCACTACCGCAGCGATGTGGGACACGATGCCGCGCACCCCACCCTGTGCGGCCGCTGCACCAGCAACCTCTACGGCAGCGGCGAGAGCCGCGCGCACGCCTGATGGCGCGGTCGTCGCTGGCCGGGCGATCCGGCGCAAGCATGTGGCCCTGGCTGGCCTGGGCCGTGCTGCTGCTGGTGGCCGACCAGGTCACCAAGTCGCTCATCCTGGAGCACTACAAGCTGGGCGATGGCACGGTGATCACCAGCTTCTTCAACATCGTGCGGGCGCACAACACGGGGGCGGCGTTCTCGTTCCTGCAGGACGCGGGGGGCTGGCAGCGGTGGCTGTTCACCGGCATCGGCCTCGCGGCCACGGTGTTCATCGTGTGGCAGCTGCGGGCGCACCCGGGCCAGAAGCTCTTCGGCTTCGCGCTGTCGAGCATTCTGGGCGGGGCCGTGGGCAATGTGGTGGACCGGTTGATGCACGGCTACGTGGTGGACTTCCTCGACTTCCACTGGACGTTTCTCTCGGGCATCTTCCCGGGCGGCCACTTCCCGGCATTCAATGTGGCCGACATGGCCATCAGCGTGGGCGCAGCCTGCCTGATCCTGGATGAGTTCCTGCGCGTACGCCGCGAGCGCTGACACGGCGCTCCAGAGCTGACTGGCCCGCCCTGCGCGGGCCTTTTTCATGGGGCGCCACCAAATCCCGTCCACCGGCGCGGTTGCCTGCATCTGCCTACACCGGGCGCCGGCAATCCCGGGTATCCTCATATGTCAGATTTGTGACAAGTGGTGGGTGCCGTTCCCGGCCCGCACATCGCCAGATGCGGCCACCGTGCAGCATGGCACATCGGAGCCATCTTCCGGCACGGGCCCCGTAGCGAGTGTCCGCGTTGCGGGTGCATGATGGCGCCATCCACCGCCTGAAAGCGCAGCGCCGCGGTCCGCGCGTTCCAAGAAGAAGAATCGACGGTTTTCATGAAGCATCTTTTGAATCTGCTGGCAGCTGTCTCACTGCTGATCTGGGGCACGCACCTGGTGCGCACCGGCATCCTGCGCGTATTTGGCGCCAATTTGCGCCAGCTGATTGCGCGCAGCGTCAGCAACCGCTTCACCGCCGTGCTGTCCGGCTTGGGAGTGACGGCGGTGGTGCAGTCCAGCACGGCAACGGCACTCATCGTGTCGTCCTTCGTGGGCCAGGGGCTGGTCGGGCTGCCGGCTGCGCTGGCCGTGATGCTGGGGGCGGACGTGGGCACCAGCGTCATGGCCGTGGTGTTCTCGATGGACCTTTCATGGCTCTCCCCACTGTTTATCTTCGCGGGCGTCGTGCTCTTCATTTCACGCAAGGACACGGCCGTGGGCCGCGTGGGCCGCGTGCTCATCGGGCTCGGCCTGATGCTGCTGGCACTGCGGCTCATCACCGAATCCACCACGGTGCTCACCCAGTCGCCCACCGTGCGCACCCTGCTGGGGGCGCTGACCAGCGACCTGCTGCTCGAAATTTTCACCGGCTCGGTCCTGGCGATCGTCGCCTATTCGAGCCTCGCCACCGTGCTGCTCACCGCCGCGCTGGCAGGCTCGGGCGGCATTCCGCCCGATGTGGCCCTCGGCCTCGTGCTGGGCGCCAACCTGGGCAGCGGAGTGCTCGCCGTGCTGACCACGCTGAAGGCCAACGTGCAGACCCGCCAGGTACCACTGGGCAACCTCTTTTTCAAGATCATCGGCGTCGTCATCATGACCCCGGTCGCCGGCCTCTGGCTGAAGCACGTGCGCCCTTATGTGCCCGACATTGCGACGCTGGTGGTGCTGTTCCATCTGGCGTTCAACGTCGTGGTCGGCATCATCTGCATCGGTCTGACCGGCACGGTGGCGCGCGCGGTGCAGCGCCTGCTGCCCCATGAAAAGGCGCAGGCGGCGGGCACGCGTCCGCAGCATCTGGACCCTTCGGCCCTGGCCACGCCCTCGCTGGCCATCTCCTGCGCCGCCCGCGAGGCGCTGCACCAAGCCGACGTGGTCGAGTCCATGCTGCTGGGCCTGCACAAGGTGATCCGCACCGACGACCTGCAGCTCGCGCAGGACCTGCGCAAGCTCGACGACGAGGTGGATGGCCTGTACTCGGCCATCAAGTACTACATGACCAAGATCTCGCGCGAGGCCCTGGACGAACGCGAGGGCCGCCGCTGGGCCGACATCATCAGCTTCACGATCAACATGGAGCAGATCGGCGACATCATCGAGCGCGTACTCATCGACATCGAGGACAAGAAGATCAAGAAGGGACGCCAGTTCTCCGAGGCGGGCATGGAAGAGATCAACGAACTGCACGCCCGCCTGATCGACAACCTGCGGCTGGCGATGAGCGTGTTCCTGAACGGCAGTGTGCGCGATGCGCAAAAGCTGTTGGAAGAAAAAGCGCGTTTCCGCGACCTGGAGCACGCGTACTCGGCCACCCACCTCGCGCGGCTGTCCGACAACACAGTGCAGAGCATCGAGACCAGTTCCCTGCACATCGACCTGATCAGCGAGCTCAAGCGCATCAACTCGCTGCTGTGCTCGGTCGCTTACCCCATCCTCGAATCGGCCGGCGCGCTGGCGCCCAGTCGGCTGCGTGCGCTGAACGAGCAGGCTTAAAGCTGCGCTGTGCGCCTGCGACGCCGGGACTGGGATCCGCCCGCTCCGGACGTTGGACCATAAGGCGTCTGCAGCCCCACTGCAGCGCTGCCGGCGCGATCAGCTACAGCCCCCAGTGCGCGGCCATCACCAGCGCGGCTTCCAGCGTGAAACGGCCGTCTGCCACCTGGGCGTACAGCTCTTCAGGGGTGCGCAGCGCGAACTCGTCCACCTCGCCGTCCTGGTTGGCAGGCGTCAGGCCTTGGGGGACCGTGGCGCGGAACCAGTCGATGCGTTCCACCATGTAGCCTGTGCCGCTGGCTTCGCTGCTGGGGCGGCTGAAAAGCACGTGGCCGCCATGCGAGACCTGGTGCAGGTCGGCCACGCGCAGGCCGGCCTCTTCCCAGGTTTCGCGCACCAGGGCCTGCTGCAGCGAATCGGTGGCGGCGATCATGCCGCCCATCAGCGTGTCCCACAGCCCGGGGTCGTTGGGCTTGGTGAGGGCGCGCCTTTGCACCCACATGCGCCCATCCACCGCCTGGCCGACCAGGTGCACGGCGGAAGTGGAGATGCCCAGCACACGCACGGCACCGCGCTCCACCGTGGCCACACGCTCGCCCGCCGGGTTGCACACCGCCAACTGCTCGCTCCGCCAGGGGCCGCAAAGGTCGGCATCGCGCAACGCGGCAGCCAGGGTATTGAGGGCGTCAGTGGCTGCCGCCACAGGCACATCCAGGTGCCAGGCTACTCCGGCAGAATGCTCCTGCTTTGATAGCTTATAGCGCTTGTCCTTCAAGCGCTGGAGGCCAATTTCATTCAAAACCCCCTCCGCCACCGATCCAACGGACTGCCCGGCCACCCACAGGGGCAGGCGCGGCTGGGCAGGCGGCTGCTGCGCGCGCTGGCGCGCCGCCTGCAGCCAGGCTTGCAGCGCGGCAGTCACGACAGTGTGAGGATCGTGGAGCCCGTGGTCTTGCGTGCCTCCAGGTCGCGATGCGCCTGCTGCACCTCGGCCAGCGGGTAGCGCTGGTCGATGTGGATCTTGACCTGGCCGCTGGCCACCACGGCGAACAGGTCGTCGGCCATGGCCTGGGTGGACTCGCGCGTGGCGATGTGGGTGAACAGTGTCTGGCGCGTGACGTAGAGCGAGCCCTTGGCGCCCAGGCTGCCGGGCGCGAACGGTGGCACGGGACCCGAGGCGTTGCCAAAGCTGGCCATCAAGCCAAAGGGGCGAAGGCACTCGAGCGACTTGTCCCAGGTGTCCTTGCCCACCGAGTCGTACACCACCTTCACCCCCTTGCCGCCGGTGATCTCCTTGACCCGGGCCGCGAAGTCTTCCTGCTGATAGTTGATGGCATGGGCAGCGCCGTTGGCCAGCGCGAGCTGGCATTTGGCGTCGGAGCCGGCAGTGGCGATCAGCTGCAGGCCCAGGGCCTTGGCCCACTGCGTGGCAATCAGCCCCACGCCGCCCGCCGCCGCGTGGAAAAGCACATGGTCGCCAGGTTGCAGGCCCTCCACGGGCAGCGTTTTCTTGAGCAGGTACTGCGCCGTCAGGCCCTTGAGCATCATGGCTGCGCCGGTCTCGAAACTGATCGCGTCGGGCAGCTTGCACACGCACTTGGCGGGCATCACGCGCGCCTCGCTGTACGCGCCGGGCGGGTTGCTGGCATAGGCAGCCCGGTCGCCCACCTGGAGGTGCGTGACGCCTTCGCCCACGGCTTCGATCACGCCCGCGCCCTCCATGCCGATGGTGGCTGGCATGCCCAGCGGGTACAGGCCGGTGCGGTGGTACACGTCGATGAAGTTCAGGCCGATGGCGTGGTGGCGGATGCGCACCTCGCCCGGACCGGGCTCGCCGACGGGAACATCGACGAGGTGGAGTTCTTCGGGTCCACCGTGCTGGCGGATCTGGACGGCAAGGCTCATGGGGGCTCCTGTGGCGAACGGACGAACGGAAAATGGAAAGCGGACGAATGGGGGGAACGAGGTACCGGCCGGGCCGACACACACCAAAACGGCGGCCATCCTGCCACGAATCGGCAGATGGCGCCTACCGCCGCACCCATCTGCCCGGTCTCCTTCAAGGGCGTTCCCGCAGTTTGCTGCAGCGCAACGCGCGCACCGTTACAGTGCAGCCCCATGACTCAAAAACTCACACCCGGCACGGCCGTGCTGCTGGTGGTTCCGCCCCTGCTGTGGGCCGGCAATGCCGTCACCGGGCGCCTGGTCCACGATCTGATTCCTCCCATCACGCTGAACTTCATCCGCTGGGTGCTGGCGTTCTTCATCCTGCTGCCGCTGGCGCACCAAGTGCTGCGCAAAGACAGCCCGCTGTGGCCGCACTGGCGCCGCTATGCACTGCTGGGGCTCCTGGGCATCGGCGCCTACAACGCGCTGCAGTACATGGCGCTGCAGACCTCCACGCCCATCAACGTGACGCTGGTGGGCTCCAGCATGCCGGTGTGGATGCTGGCCGTGGGCGCGCTGTTCTTTGGCGCGGCCGTGACGCGGCGGCAGCTGCTGGGCGCGCTGCTGTCGATGTGCGGCGTGCTGCTGGTGCTCAGCCGGGGCGAATGGGCGCAGCTGCTGGCCTTCCGTCTGGTGCCGGGCGATCTGTTCATGCTGCTGGCCACCATCTCATGGGCGTTCTACAGCTGGCTGCTGTCCCGCACGAGCGAGCCCTCCAACATCCGCGGCGATTGGGCCGCATTCCTGATGGCGCAGATGGTGTTCGGCCTGGCCTGGTCGGGCAGCTTTGCCGGTGCCGAGTGGGCCACCGGCCGCACCCACATCGCATGGGGCTGGCCGCTGGCGGCCGCATTGGCATTCATCGCCGTGGGGCCGGCCGTGCTGGCCTACCGGTGCTGGGGTGTGGGTGTGCAGCGTGCAGGGCCGGCGGTGGCCGGTTTTTTTGTCAACCTGACACCGCTGTTTGCCGGCATCCTGTCGGCCGCGTTCCTGGGCGAGACGCCGCAGCTGTTCCACGGCCTGGCCTTTGCGCTCATTGTGGGCGGCATTGTGGTGTCATCGCGCAAGTAGCGACCCCTTGCAAGAAGCGCGCAGGAAGGAAGCTCGCTTTTCTGGCCCTTGCTCAGGCCGCAGCGTCTGGCGCTGTCGACGCAGCCCCCGCCGGAGCGCCGGGAGGCGGCGCCACCACCGCGCCGTTGTGCAGTAGCGCTTCCAGCTCTTCCACCGGACCGGGCATGCCCATGAGGTAGCCCTGGAAGAGCTGGCAGCCATATTCCGCCAGCAGGTTTTTCTGGGTGAGGGTTTCCACACCCTCAGCGATCACGTCGAGCTCCAGGTTGCGCGCCATGCCGATGATGGTCTGCACGATCACGTCGTCCGTGTGGCGCACGGCCAGGTTGTGCACGAAGGACTGGTCAATCTTGAGCTGGTCCAGCGGCAGCCGCGTGAGGTAGGCCAGCGACGAATACCCGGTTCCGAAGTCGTCCACGGAAAACCGCACACCCTTGGTCTTGAGCAGGCCCATCTTGGCGACGGTGTCCTCCACATCGTCGAGCACCAGCGACTCGGTCAACTCCAGCTTGAGCAAGTGCGGCCGCGCGCCGGTCTCGCGCAGCACCTCGACCACGCGGGCCACAAAATCGCGTTGGCGGAACTGCCGCGCGCTCACGTTGACCGACAGCTGGAGGTGGCTGCAGCGCGGGTCGCTCTGCCAGGCCGCCAGTTGCTCGCAGGCCGTGCGCAGCACCCAGTGGCCCATGGGGACGATCAGTTCGCTCTCTTCCGCCACGCCAATGAAGGCGCCGGGCGCAATCAGCCCGCGCTCGGGGTGGACCCAGCGGATCAGGGCTTCCGCACCCACCATGCGCCCGTCCAGGTGGAACTGGGGCTGGTAGTACAGCACGAACTGGCGCGCCGCGAGGGCCGTCTGCAGATCGGTCTCCAACTGGGCCCGGGCACTGATGGCGATCTGCATCTCCGGGTCGAAGAAGCAAAGCGCATTGCGCCCCTGCGACTTGACCTGGTACATGGCGATGTCAGCCTGCTTGAGTGGATCCACGCCACCGGGCTGCAGCGGCCCGCCCATCAGCGTCGCGCCAATGCTGGGGGTGCTGTGGTAGCTGAGCGCACCCAGCGAATATGGCACGTTGAGTGCGCGCAGGATCTTCTCGCCCACGCGCCGCGCATACGCGGCCGCCTCTTCGCTGCGGGTCGACAGCTCATGCAGCATCACCACGAACTCGTCTCCCCCCAGCCGTGCCACGGTGTCCTCACGGCGCACGCAGGTCTTCAGGCGATCGGCCACCTGGCGCAGCAGCATGTCGCCCACCTCGTGGCCCTGGGTATCGTTCAGCGTCTTGAAATGGTCGAGGTCCAGGAACAGCAGCGCGCCATACTGCCCGCTGCGCACACTGGCCGCCACCACCTGTTGCATGCGGTCCATGAGCAGGCGCCGGTTGGGCAGGTTGGTCAGCGGGTCGTAGAACGCCAGGCTCTCGATCTCGGCGCTGGCGCGGCGCAGGGCCGTCACGTCGTGGTAGGTGATGACCAGCCCGCCTTCGGGCGTGGGCCGCTCGGTGATCTGGATGGTGCGGCCATTGGGCAGCACCTGCTCATGCGGCTCCTGGTGCTGCTTCTGCTTGAGCAGCCGCAGCTCGACCCAGCGCATGCGCTCCTCCTCGCTGGCGCGCGGCAGGTGATGCCGCGAGGTTTCCTCCATCACGCGGCGAAACGGCAGCATGGGGGCGATCACGCCGCGAAGCCACGGAAAGATCTCCTCGAACCGACTGTTCCACTGCACGACGCGTTGCTCCCCGTCCAGCAGCAGGAAGCCGCTCACCATCGATTCCAGTGCCTGGTCGAGCGTGGCCTTGGACTGCGCGATCGCGATGCGCGCGAGCGAGAGGCGGTCCAGATAGCGCAGCGCCAGAACGCCGGCGGCCGCGATCATTGCCACGAACAGCAATCCCGTGAGCCCGATGGCCGTGCGCTGCTCGCGCCAGCCCGCCAGTGCGTCGCGCAATGGAATGCTCGCGGAGATGCGCAGGTCCTGGTACAGCACGGGCCGGTACACGACCAGCGCGGGGTCACCACTGAGCCGGGCAGCGGCGCGCCATTCGTGCCCAGCGGAAGTCACCTCGTGCAAAGGGGGCTTCAGCAAGGGGGCGGCCGGCTCTTCGCGGTGGGGCACGCTCAGCAGCAGTTCGCCGCCGGCCCGCTCCAGCGTGACCTGCAGGCCGCTGATGTCCACGCCCTGAACCAGCACCGAGCTGAGCGCCCCCACTGGCACTTCGGCCACCGCCACTACCCGGGTACTGTCGGCCATGCGCAGGTGGCGCGCAAAGTACAGCACGCGTTCGGCCGTGGTGAAGCTCACGACCGGCGGGCTCACCATGAGCGTGGAGACGGACTGCTCCAGCACCGACGCGAGAAAGCCTGGGGGCAGCTGCACTGCCAGGGCGCCACCCGAAGCGTCCGACGACGCCAGGGTCTGGCCCTGGGCATTGAGCAATGCCACGTAGCGCACCATCAGGTTCTGCCGGGCCGAGCTGCGCAGGCGCTCGCTGGCCGGGGCCGCATCCACCCAGTCGTTCACCGCCACCGACAGGCCCAGCAACTCATCCATGCTGGCCAGCAGCACATCCACGGCCAGCAGGGAACGGTTGAGCGCCGATTCGGCGCCCGCGACGAAGCGGCTGGCCTGGGCTTCGTAATCATCCAGCGCGACCCGGCGCGCATTCATGACCAGCGCCACGGACACCAGCACCACAGCGCCCATGAACACCATGGTCGCTGCCCACACAAAAGCCCTGATGCGTCGTGGCGTCGGGGAATCCCTCATTTGGCTGCGCTCGCAGACACGCCTCGGACGGGGCCGATGGTCTGGTTCCAGACTTGGGCACACCGCACTCCGCAGCGCTGAACCCAGCGCGGCAACACCGTGGAGGCCAGGATCTCCTGACGGCTGCGCTCATCCTGGGCAGAGATTGGCACCATCACCATCTTGCCCTTGCGACCGCCCTGGCAAGTAGGCAGACCCCGGTTGCAGGCCATGCCATCGGAGGTCTCGCGCTCGGACTCGTCCCAGATGGCGGCCTCCAGCCGAGGCAATTCCCGGCGCAGCAGCGCCCGGAGATCGGGCGGCAGAGCCTCCCACGCCGCACGGTTGGCCCCGAAAATCGCCAAGCCCCAGGTGATCGGCATGGCATGTACGTGGGTGGTGATG
This sequence comes from Acidovorax sp., assembly GCF_022763525.1. GTDB lineage: Bacteria > Pseudomonadota > Gammaproteobacteria > Burkholderiales > Burkholderiaceae_C > Acidovorax. The sequence goes on along the minus strand of NZ_JALEGG010000087.1, from coordinate 21,303 downwards.
CCGGGCAAGCCCAGTGTGTTGCCCGACATGGTGCCGGTGATCGCGCACTCGGTGTTGCCATCGGTGAGGCTGGGCACGATCTGGGCAAACCCCGTCAGCACGGCCACACCGCCCAGTGCGGCGACAAAGTCCGCCTGGGTGGACGAAGACACGCGGGTGCGGCGTCCTGCCAAGTCGGCCAGGCCACGCAGTGGCTTCTTGCAGAAGACCACCTGGGCCGGGTACACATACACGGCCAGCGGCTCCACGCCATGCTGCTCGCGCATCCGCTTTTCCAGGTAGGGGCGAAATGCGGCCAGGGTGGACTTGAGCGTGGCGATGTCGGGATTGAGGCCCGCCAGATCGGGGGCGGTGTATTCAGGGTACTGGGCCGTGAAGGAGCTCATGAGCGTGGTGCCAAACGGCACAACGCCCAGTTGCAGGAGCCGAAGCATCTCGGTGCCAGGCACGCCTGCGCGGTCGAAGGGCACGATCTCGGCATCGTACCGCCCGCCGCTCAGGCGCAACAGTTCCTTGCTCCAGAACGGTTCTTCCTGGCGCGTGTACTGGTTGATGCCGGCCAAGCCGCCGACGATGCGCAGCTTGTACGGCGCCGCCGCCGCGGCGGGCGCGGAACTGGGTGTCGCGGTTTGGCCTCCGGCCTGCGGCACGCCCGCGCACAGCAAGCCCAGGGCTGCACAGGCGATCGCGATGCGATGGCGGAGGCGGCTCATGGCAGAACCCGGGTGCAGGGCCACGCGATGTTCAGCAGCCCGAGCGTCCCCAGCAGCTTGCCACCCGGGCGCAAAGGGCTGCGCCCGGCGGCCACATCCGACACACGCCCGGCACAACCCGAAAACCCGTGGAATCCACAAGGACCAGAAGCTCCGTCTGCAGGATGAATATGCGGTCTCATGTCCGGTACTTTCAAATGGGTGCGGGGAGCCTGCGGCGGAAGGCATCGAAGCGGGAGGTGGGAAAGAGACCTCGCTACGGATCGCACTTTGCCCCGCTTCCCTTTTCTGGCGCGCAAACTCTCAGTTCACATTTTTCACCATATTCCCCCCCTCGCAGGCGAAAACTGTGTGCAATAAGCCACGGCGCACTCCTGCCTGGCACACCGCTGCCGATCAGAACGTGCCTGGGTAGGCGCCCCCATCGGCCAGGATGTTCTGTCCGGTCATGTACGCGGCATGCTGGCTGCACAGGAAGGCGCAGATCGCTCCGAACTCCTGCGCGGTGCCATAGCGGCCTGCCGGAATCTGGGCCTGCTGGGCCTGGCGGACATCGTCCACCGACTTGCCTGACTTGCCGGCGGCGGCGACCACCGTGGCCGCGAGCCGATCGGTGTCAAACTTTCCCGGCAGCAAGTTGTTGATGGTTACGCCCTGCGCGGCAATCTTGCTGCGAGCAACCCCTGCCACAAAGCCGGTCAGCCCGCTGCGCGCGCCGTTGGAAAGGCCCAGGATGTCGATGGGGGCCTTCACGGCGCTGGAGGTGATGTTGACGATGCGCCCGAAGCCCCGTGCGGCCATGCCGTCCACCGTGGCGCGGATCAGCTCGATGGGAGTGAGCATGTTGGCATCCACCGCCTTGATCCAGGCATCGCGGTCCCAGTCGCGAAAATCTCCGGTGGGCGGGCCACCCGCGTTCGTCACCACGATGTCGAAGTCGCGCCCCGGCCCACCCGGCACCGAGAACACGGCCGCGCGCCCCTCGGCCGTGGTGATGTCGGCGGCCACCGCCACGACCTGGGGTTGGACAATTTTTTGCCCCCCCGCGCTTGCAGCAAGCGCGGCATCAGCTACCAAATTGCTAGCAGCCTGTTCGAGCGCCTGCGCATTGCGGGCATTGATGACCACATTGACGCCCTCGCGCACCAGGGCTTGAGCACAGCCATAGCCCAGCCCCTTGCTGGCGCCGCACACCAGCGCCCATTTGCCTGCGATACCCAAATCCATAACAATCTCCGGTTCTGCTGCCACCTGCAGCACTCACAAAATCATCGAATCATCATAAGTGGAGAGCTGCAACATGAACTGGCTGCACCGCGGAGCCCTGGCCACCTGGCTGGCATGCGCCGCATTGGCGCCCCTGGCAGGTAGCGTGCATGCGCAGGAGGCGGCCGTGATCAAGCGGGCCACCCAGCTGCGCGACGCTCCCAGCGACGGCGGCGCGAGCGTGGCTCCGCTGGAAGCCAACACCGTGGTCACGCGCACCAACGAGCGCAAGGGCCCCTGGACCAAGGTGAGCACGCAGCAAGGCGCCAGCGGCTGGGTGCACATGTTCGATCTGGGCCCGCAGTCGGGTGCGGCCACCCCCTCCAACAACGCGGCGACCAGCGGACTGCGGGGCCTGGGTGGATTGTTTGGCGGCACCGGTGGCTCCACCACCACCGCCACCTCCACGGTGGGCATTCGCGGCCTGGGTGCTGAAGACATCGCCAATGCACAGCCCGACCCTGCGGCCGTCGGGAGGGTGGAAGGCCTGCGGGTGAATGCCGACCAGGCACGCCAGTTCGCCAGCTCCGCGTCCCTGCAATCCCGCGAGGTGCCCGCGCTGGCACAGCCTGCACTGCCCACCTCGAACCGCAGCTCCGGCAGCAATTCCGGCAACCCCGCCGACCCCAACTACAGCCCCAACTGAGGAGATGCCCATGAACCGGATTTCCACCTGGAAACGCCGCGCACAGACGGTAGCCTTGTGCACGGTGCTCGCCGCGGCCCCGCTGGCCGCCCACAGCCAGGGCATGATGAACATTCTCAACTCGCTGGGCGGCGGCCTGGGCTCTGCCATCACGGGCGGCAGGTCGGCTCCCGCGGCGCAGGGCGACGACCTGATCAGCCTGCTGACGCAGTCGATGGAGAACATCGACGAGCCCAAGGAAATCGAGATTGGCCGGCAGTTGGCCGCCTTGCTGCTGGGCGCCAAGCCCGCCCACCCGGACATGGCACTGCAGCGCTACGTGAACCGTCTGGGCCGCTGGATCAGCCTGCAATCTCCCCGGGCCGGCCTGCCCTGGACCTTTGTGGTGCTCGACGACGCGGGCTACAACGCCTTCGCGGCGCCGGGCGGCTACGTGTTTGTGACCAAGGGGCTCATCGACCGCTGTGCCGACGAGTCCGAGCTGGCGGGCATCCTGGCCCACGAGATCACGCACGTCACTGCCAAGCATCACCTGCAGGCCATCCGGCAAAGCGCCATGGCCGGCGTCGGCACGCAGCTGCTGGCCTCGCAGATCCGCACCAGCAACGTGGCGGGGCAGCTCGTCAAGGACCAGCTGCTGTCGCTGTTCCGAACGGTCTATACCAAGGGACTGAGCCAGACCGACGAGTTCGAGGCAGACCGCACCGGCGTATCGCTGGCGGCCAAGGCGGGTTTTGATCCGTATGGCCTCGTCTCGGTGCTGCAGCAGCTGCGCACCGTCACGCCCGACAATCCCATGTTCACGCTGACGATGTCGACCCACCCCGCAGCACAAGCACGCCTGGACTACCTGGAGCAGTCCATGGGCCGGCAGTTCGATGGCCTGGGCGGCTCGCGTGCCTCGATTGCCCAGCGCGTGGGCGGCAACGCGCCTGCCAGTACGCCGGCACCGGCGCCTGCGGCCCGGCCGACCAAGAAGACTGGATAAGCAACGCCGCCTCACCGGCGGACTTGGCGCTAACCAAACTCAGCGAAGTGGTTCTGGCGAGGCGCCGCGTCGCAGGCAGTACAAGAAGTCGTACGGCAAGACGCTGCAACGACGCCAGAAGAGCTTTGTTAGCCGCTCCTAAAACTCCCAGACGAAGGTCTCTTTGCCCTTGGCGAGCATCACCGAGGCACGGGGTGCCTTGCAGACCCAACGCTGAATGGTGCGGTGCAGGCCCTGCACGGGTTCGTAACGGCTGTCCACATCGAAGGCCACGGCGTGGTTCGCAGCGTAGTCGCTGCTGTGGGTCCAGTCCGCGCGCGATCCGCATCAGATGTCACGTGACGGGGGCTACGGTGCCTGACGGCGCGCCATCTGCGTGAACACGAAAATGCCCGCCAACACCAGCGCCGTGCCCGCCGCCACCCACACCGTGAACGGCTCGCCCAGGATCCACACGCCCATGAGGATGGTCGACAAGGGCCCCACCATGCCCGTCTGCGCCGTCGTGCCCGCACCCACGCGTTCAATGGCCATCATCACCATGAGCACCGGGGCCGCCGTGCACAGCGTCGCGTTCAGGATGGACAGCCAGACCACCTCAGGGGCCACCACCGCGGCGCTCAGGGGGCGGAGCAACACGAACTGCAACAGGCACAGCAGGCACGCCACGGAGGTGGCCAGGCCCACGAGCCGCAGCGAGCCGAGGCGCCGCACCATTTCGCCGCTGTAGACCAGGTAAATGGCATAGCTCACCGCGCTCAGGAACACCAGCAAGGTGCCCCAGGCCGCGTTGGCGCCCTGCAGATTGGCCTCATGCCCGAACACCAGCACGACGCCGCAGTAGCTGATGAGCATGCCCAGCGCCTGCCCCCACGTGATGCTGCGCCGGTAAAGCACCCAGCCCAGCACGACCACCAGCGTCGGGTTGAGGTACAGGATCAGGCGCTCCAGGCTTGCGCTGATGTAGGCCAGCCCGGCGAAGTCCAGGAAACTCGCCAGGTAGTAGCCTGTGAGCCCCAGGCCCAGCACGCCCAGCCAGTCCTTGCGAGTCAAAGGTGGCTGGCCCCGGCTGGCCCACCATGCCATCACGGCGAAGATGGGCAGCGCGAACAGCATGCGGTACATGATGAGCGTGACCGCATCGACGCCATAGCGGTACGCCAGCTTGACGATGATGGCCTTGCCGCTGAAGGCGATGGAGCCCAGCAGCGCCAGGACGAGCCCGGTTGCTACATTTTTTCTAGCTGCTTGCGCTTGTGGTGATTGGGCTGGAGGCACTTTTAATATAGCTTTCCACTCATCAATGACGTGCGTACGACCCGTGTCGCTGGCAAGTGGCGTAGCCCAAGCCAGTGCCACCATGGATCTGGCTTCGCCAGGCCACCGGTGGCGTCCCCCTCCCGCGCAGCGAGAGAGGGGGAAGGCGCCGAAGGCGACTCAGGGGGAGTTTCATCAGTACCCTGCCGCCAGCCCATCACGGCGCGGATCGCTGGCTGCCACGTAGCCCTGCACCTTGGGATCGCCCATGCGCCAAATGAACTGGCCCGCGCCGAAGTCCTGGTAGGGGTCCTGCAGCACATCCAGCTGGTGTCCCAGGGCCTGCAGCCCCTGCACGGTGCCGGGGGCCATGCTGGCTTCGACATTGAGGGAAAGGCCTTCGTTGAAGCGCCAGCGCGGCGCGTCGCACGCGGTCTGGGGGTTCTGCCCGTAGTCGAGCATGCGCACCAGGGTTTGCAGGTGGCCTTGCGGCTGCATGTTCGCGCCCATGACGCCATAGCTCATCACCGGCTGCCCGCCCTGCGTGAGAAAGGCCGGGATGATGGTGTGGAACGGCCGCTTGCCGGGTGCCACGAGGTTGGCGGCATTGGCACCCGCCGGGTCGGTGCTGAACGCCTGGCCGCGGTTCTGCAGGCTGATGCCGAACGTGGGCTCCACACAGCCCGAGCCGAAGCCCATGTAGTTGCTCTGGATGAAGCTCACCATCATGCCGTTCTCGTCGGCCGCCGTGAGATAAATGGTGCCGCCCTTGGCCGGGTTGCCTGCCCCAAAATCCTGCGCCTTGTTCATGTCGATGAGTTTGGCACGGGAGGCGAGGTACGCGTCATCGAGCATTTGCGCGGGGGTCACCGCCATGGACGATGGCTCGGCCACATAGCGGTACACATCGGCAAACGCGAGCTTCATCGCCTCGATCTGCAGATGCTGTGCACGGGCGCCATCCGCCGCCAGCTCGGCCAGGTCGAACTGCTCCAGGATGCCCAGGGCGATCAGGGCAGCAATGCCCTGGCCGTTGGGCGGAATCTCGTGCAGCGTGTAGCCACGGTAGTCGCGGGCGATGGGCGCCACCCACTCCGGCTGGTGCGCCGCGAAGTCCGCCAAGGTCAGCCCCCCACCCAGCGCCTGCGAAAAGGCCACCAGCGCCTGTGCAATCTCGCCCGTATAGAACGCCTGGCCGCGCGTCGCGCCAATGGCCCGCAACGCCCGCGCTGCTGCAGCAAACTGGAACAGCTCGCCCACCTGCGGCGCGCGGCCCCAGGGCATGAAACTCTGCGCAAAGCCGGGCTGCACGTGCAGCTCGGGCACCGCGGCCGCCCACTTCTGCTGCACCACCACTGGCACCAGGTAGCCGCGCTCGGCGATCTCGGCCGCGGGCTCCATCAGGTCGGCAAAAGGCAGCTTGCCAAACCGCTCCGACAAGGCGACCCAGGCGCTGACGGCGCCCGGCACGGTGACGGAATCGATGCCCCGCTTAGGCGGGCTGGCCTGCCCCTCGCCGTAGCGGCTATGAAAGTAAGACGGCGTCCAGGCAGCGGGGGCGCGGCCGGAGGCATTGAGCCCATGCAGGGCTTTCCCGTCCCACAAAATGCAAAAAGCATCGCTGCCCAGCCCGTTGCTCACGGGCTCGCAGATCGTCATGGCCGCTGCCGCCGCCACCGCAGCATCCACGGCGTTGCCGCCCTGCTGCAGCATGCGCAGGCCCGCCTGGGCAGCCAGCGGATGGGAGGTGGAAACCACGTTGCGGGCGAACACCGGCAAGCGCGTGCTGGCATAAGAAGGGGTATAGCTGAAGTCCATCGGGGCATTATGGGCCGCACCCCGCGGCAGCGCTGCCCTCTGCGCGAACACCCCTCGCGGCAGCGTTCAGCCGTGCTTGCGGAAGACCTTGTGGTGCAGCCTGCGCAGCGACCACCATACCCCCAGCGCCACCACGGGGATCGCGATGGCCGCCGTGGTCTCGGGCGACAGCGGCCAGCCCAGTTTTTGCGCTCCCTTGGCCAGGTAGCTGACCAGCCCCACGATGTAGTAGGTGATGGCCGCCACCGACAGCCCCTCCACCGTGGACTGCATCTGCAGCTGCAAATCCTGCCGGTGGTTCATGGTGGTCAGCAGCGCCTGGCTGCTCTGCTGCTGCTCGATCTCCACGCGCGTGCGCAGCAAGTTGCTCATGCGCGATACGCGTTGCGACAGCGCATCCTGGCGCCGCGCTGCCCACTCGCAGGTGCTGCGTGCGGGCGTGAGGCGCCGGTCCATGAATTCGCGGATGGTCTGCATCCCTGCCAGGCGCGTTTCGGCGATGTCCTCGATGCGGCGGTCCAGCAGCTCGAAATACGCACTGCTAGCAGAAAAGCGCGAGTGCGTGGCCGCGTACTGGCTCTCCACCTGCCCCGCCAGGCGGGTCAGGCGGTCGAGCAGCACGGGCTCGGCGTCGCGGTTGGCGGTGCGGATGGCATTGGCCAGCTCGGCCAGTTCCCGCTCGGCAAAGGCCAGCACGCTCGCGGCCTCGCGCGCAGCCGGCAGGCCCAGCAACGCCGCCATGCGGTAGGTCTCGATCTCCAGCAGGCGCTGCACCAGTCGGCCCAGTCGGCGCTGCGTCATGCCGCCCGCGAGCAGCACCATGCGCGAAAACCCATCGGCGTGGATCGCAAAGTCCGTGTAGACCTCGCCATGCCCGTCTGCCACCGTGGAGGCCACCAGCGTGTCCTCGTGCAGCACATGCTTGACCAGCGAACCCGAACCGAAGGTGTGCGTGGGCAGCACCCACAGGTTGAGGCTGCACAGGCACTGGCCGGGCAAGGCCGACAGCCACTCGCGCGGCACGGTGTCGGCAGCGCTGGCGGGCTCCCGCTCGCCAAAGGCGTCCGCCACCAGAGGCACCATGAAAGTCCACGAGACAAACTCGGTGTGCAGTTCCCACCGCATGCGGAAAGCCCCCAGGTCCATGCGCAGGTGGGTGGTGTTCGCATCGGGCAGTGCCAGGTGATGGTCGCGCAATAGGGCCGCCACGTGGGCCCTGCTTGCTTCGCGCCCCGCGGCGTCGGCCAGCATCACGATGTGTGCGATGGCCAGCGGGGCCGTCATGGCCTCAGGCGGACGGGCGTGGATTTCGTTGTGCAGCATCGCCCGGTGGGGATGCTGCGGCAGGTGGATTGGAGTGGACATGCGGGCCTCTTGCCCGCCATTGTGTACTGGCGCTGAGGGCGTGCTGCGGCTGCAGATCGCCAAAAAACAACGGCGCCCGAAGGCGCCGTTGTTCTGGAGTCGGATGGAAAAGGCCGTGCCGTCAGTCTTCGACGAAGGCTTCCTCGCGCTTGCTCTTCACCGAAGGCAGCAGCACGATGATGAGCAGCAGCGCCGCAGCAGCCAGCAGGCCCGCCGACAGCGGACGCGTGACAAACACGCTCCAGTCGCCACGCGACAGCAGCAGCGCGCGGCGCAGGTTTTCTTCCATCATCGGGCCGAGGATGAAGCCCAGCAGCAGAGGTGCGGGTTCGGTGCCCAGCTTGTGGAAGATGTAGCCCACCAGACCAAACGCACCCACCATCCAGATGTCCCAGGTGTTGTTGTTGGTCGAATACACACCCACGGCGCAGAACAGCACGATGGACGGGAACAGCCAGCGGTAGGGCACCGTGAGCAGCTTGATCCAGATGCCGATCAGCGGCAGGTTCAAGATGATCAGCATGGCATTGCCCAGCCACATCGAGGCGATCAGGCCCCAGAACAGCTCGGGATTGCTCGTCATCACCTGGGGACCAGGCTGGATGTTGTGGATCGTCATGGCACCCACCATCAGCGCCATCACGGCGTTGGGAGGGATACCCAGCGTCAGCAGCGGGATGAAGGAAGTCTGCGAACCGGCATTGTTGGCCGACTCGGGCGCCGCCACACCGCGGATGTTGCCCTGGCCGAACGGCACTTCACCGGGCTTGAGCTTGGTCTTCTTCTCCACCGTGTAGGCTGCAAACGCGGCCAGCAAGGCACCACCACCGGGCAGGATGCCGAGGGCGGCACCCAGCGCCGTACCCCGCAGCACGGCAGGAATCATGCGCTTGAAGTCATCCTTGGTGGGGAACAGACCTTCCACCTTGGCAGTGAACACTTCGCGCTCGTCATCGGGGCGCGAGAGGTTGGCGATGATTTCGCCGTAGCCGAACACACCCATGGCGATGGTCACAAAGCCGATGCCGTCGGTCAGCTCCGGAATGTCGAAGCTGAAACGCGCGACACCCGAGTTCACGTCGGTACCCACGAGGCCCATCAGCAGGCCCAGCACGATCATGGCCACGGCCTTGAGCAGCGAGCCCGAAGCCAGAACCACGGCGCCAATCAGGCCCAGCACCATCAGCGAGAAGTACTCGGCAGGGCCGAACTTGAACGCCACTTCGGTCAACGGAGGAGCGAAGGCCGCCAGGATCAGCGTACCCACGCAGCCGGCAAAGAACGAGCCCAGGCCCGCCGCCGCCAGCGCAGGGCCAGCTCGGCCCTTGCGCGCCATTTGGTAGCCGTCGATCACGGTCACCACCGACGAAGATTCGCCGGGCAGGTTCACCAGGATCGCGGTGGTGGAGCCGCCGTACTGTGCACCGTAGTAGATGCCCGCCAGCATGATCAGCGCGGCCACGGGCGGCAGCGCATACGTGGCCGGCAACAGCATGGCGATGGTGGCCACCGGCCCGATGCCGGGCAGCACACCGATGAGCGTACCCAGCAGGCAGCCGATGAAGCAGTAGATCAGGTTCTGGAACGTGAAGGCCACGCCAAAACCCATCGCGAGGTTGTCAAATAATTCCATGGTCGGTGCTCCTGCTCAACCCGTGATGAAACTCGGCCACACAGGGAACTGCAGCTTGAGCGCCCAGACGAATGCCACATAACTTCCTATGGCCAGGATCGTGGCCAGAAGGAATACCGATTTGGCGTGGAACTCCTGGCCAGCCAGGCTGGAAATGAAGACCAGCGCATAGATGCCCACGATGAGGCCCATGGCAGGCACACCCAGGCTGGGCAGTCCGCCCAGCAGGATGCCGAACGCAAAGTTGGCAGCCAGGATGAAGAACAGCGGCTTCCAGGCCCACTTGCCGATCTTGTCACCATCCTGCGTCTCGACCGTGGTGGCCTTGAAGGTGATCGCGCCGCCGATGATGGCCAGCAGGATCCCCAGCAGTAGCGGGAAGTAACCCGGGCCCATGCGAGCCCCATTTCCGACGTTGTACGTAGTGGCTCCCCACGCAAACGCCACGCCCACACCCATGAACATGAGGCCGGCAAAGAAGTCCTTTTGACTTTTGATTTTCACGAATTGTCTCCTTGGCGGATTTTCGACTGCGCGATTGTGGGGGCATCCAGGGCGTGCGTGGATGTGGATTCCACCTACATTCCGTAACCCTTCCCGTCCCAGCCATCAGCGGCCATGGGGTCGTAAAGCTTGCCCAGGCCGGGCAGGCAGCGGTTTCGGCAGAGCGCGCGATCTGCCTGAGAGCGGCCAGCAGAACTCAGCGAAGCGGTTCTGGCTAGGCGCTGCGTTGCAGGCAGTACAACGTGTACGACAAGCCGCTGCAACGACGCCTGAGGAGCAAAGGAGTTTTGTTAGCCGCTCTCAGCCTTGCAAGAACGCTATTCGAGCGGTGGCGTTGCGGTAATGACTTCGTCCAGCGTGGTCACACCCTCCGCCACACGCAGCGCCCCCGCCAGCCGCAGCGGGCGCATGCCGTCCTGCACCGCTTGGCGGCGCAGCATGTCGATAGAGGGAGACTGGTTGATCTTTTCCTTGAGGGGCTCGGTGACCGTGAGCAGTTCGTACAGGCCCATGCGGCCCCGGAACCCGCTCATGCGGCAATCGACGCAGCCCACGGGCTTGTAGGGGTGGTAGCCCCCGCTGAGCTTCCACGGCTTGACAGCCGCCATCAGCGTCTCGCGGTCGCCCCCGTCGTCTTTTTGCTTGCACTGCTTGCACAGCGTGCGCACCAGGCGCTGCGCCAGCACGCCGAGCAAGGTGGCGTTGAGCAGATAGGGGGGCACGCCCAGTTCCATCATGCGGGTGATGGCCGAGGGCGCATCGTTGGTGTGCAGCGTGGAGAACACCAGGTGCCCTGTGAGCGCTGCCTGGATGGCCATCTCGGCGGTTTCCAAGTCGCGGATTTCCCCCACCATGATGATGTCCGGGTCCTGGCGCATCAGTGCGCGCAGGCCTTCGGCAAAGTTGAAATCCAACTGGGGCTGCACCTGCGTCTGGTTGAAGCTGGGCTCGATCATTTCGATCGGGTCCTCCACGGTGCTCACGTTAACCTCTTCGGTGGCCACGCGCTTCAAGGTGGAGTACAAGGTGGTGGTCTTGCCGGAGCCCGTGGGGCCCGTCACCAGCACGATGCCGTGCGGCCGCTTGACCAGCGCCTCCCAGCGCTCGGCGTCGTGCTGCGAAAAGCCCAGCGCATCCAGGTCCTTAACGGCGTTGTCCGGATCGAAGATCCGCATGACCATCTTTTCGCCAAAGGCCGTCGGCAGCGTGGACAGACGCATTTCCACCTCATCGCCGCGCTGGTTTCGTGTCTTGATCCGGCCGTCCTGCGGGCGGCGCTTTTCCACCACGTCGATGCGGCCCAGCAGCTTGATGCGCGAGACCATGGCGTTGTGCACGCCCATGGGCATCTGGTAGACCGGGTGCAGCACGCCGTCGATGCGAAAACGGATGACGCCCTGGTCACGCCGCGGCTCCAGGTGGATGTCGCTCGCGCGCTGGTCAAAGGCGTATTGCCAGAGCCAGTCGACCACCTTGACCACGCCCTGGTCGTTGGCATCAAGCTGCTTGTTGCTCTTGCCCAGCTCGACCAGCTGCTCGAAGCTGCTGCCGCCGGAGTTGCCGCCCGCCTTCTGGGCGGCACGCACCGATTTGGCCAAGGCGAAGAATTCGGCGGTGAACCGATGAATGTCCGCCGGGTTGGCGACCACCCGGCGCACCGTGCGGCGGGACTGCCGCTCCACCTCGGCCACCCAGTCCTCGATGAATGGCTCGGCGGTGGCCACCACCACTTCCTTGGGCGTGACCTGCACGGGAAGCACCTTGTGGCGCTCCGCATAGGTCGCGCTCATGGTGTCGGCCACGCGCCCCACGTCCACCTTGAGCGGATCGATGCGCAGGTAAGGCAGGCCCGCGCGCTTGGCAAGGTACTCGGACAGCGCTTCGATATCGAGCGGCTTGCCGTCGCTGGCGCGCGTCATGGCCACGTTGGCCAGACGCACCAGGGCGTGCTGCGAGCTTTCGGCCTGCGAACAGCGGGCGATGGTGCGCTGCGCCTCCTCTTGGGAGATGACCTCGTCATCGCTGAGCCACTGCACCACGCGCCGCCAATCCAGCGGGCCGGCAAAAGGCCGCGCCGTACTGCCTTGTGGGGAAGCCAGGGAAGTTTTCATCAACTGCCTTTCATATGAGACCGTGGTGGGCAGCGCGGGCGCTGATCACCGGAGTTGAATGCTAGTGTCCTGTCCCGTAAATAGATGACGAAATAAAACCGATGGATTTCGCGCCAGGGCAAGGCGCAAACCGCAGCGAGAGTCAGTGCTATCGCGAGGATTTGCAACGCAGCCCTGGCGTGAAAGACGCGGTTTTATTGGCATTTATTTGCGGGACAGGACACTAGGGCCTGTTCACACTATTTTTGCCATTGCGAAGGCCTCTCCCGCCACGCCAATCTAGGCGCGTGACGACGCCAAGGCCGGGGGCCTTGGCTAGGAACGCAACGACGAGTGGCGTGGCGCGGGAAGCCTTCCCTTCGGGTGGCGATGCCCACGGCCCATCCGCGGCGTGGCAACCCCGCGCTGGGGCCCCACCCCAGATTGGTTTGGCGCCTCGCGCATGGCCCTTGGCAACGCAACGCATCTGGCAAAAATAATGTGAACAGGCCCTAGGCCACCACGGGCTTGAACGCCCGCAACCCCTTGGCGGTGGGCAGCTCCCAGCGCTCCTGGATCGCCTGGGCGCGTTCGGCCAGTTCGGCGCGCTTGGGGCGGGTGGGAGTCCTTTGCGCCAGCACCACGGTGTTGCCCTCGCGCGTGGGCTTGAAGGCCCACAGCGCATCTTCGCCAAACGCCGCTGCCATGCTTTGCAGGCTGCGGTCGAAGCTCGACGCACGCCCGAAAAGGTTCACGGTCATGCTGCCGGTTTCGGTGAGCAACGCGCGGCAGTCGGCGTAGAACTCGGGGCTGTCCAGCACGGGCGCGGCGGCTTCATGGTCATACAGGTCCACCGCCAGCGCATCCACCGTGCCCAGCCACATGGGGTTTCTGATCTCTTGCGCGGCATCCGCCAGCACCACGCGCAGCTTGGGACCATCCGGCGGCAGCTTGAACCAGTGCCGGCACACGGCCAGCACCTGCGGGTTGAGCTCAATGGCCGTGGTGCAGATGCGCAGCTTCTTGTGGCAGAACTTGGTGATGGCGCCTGCGCCCAGGCCCAGCTGCATCGCGTGGCCTTTGGAAACCTGAGCCAGGTCGGCAAACAACAGCCAGGCCATCATGCGCTGAACGTACTCCAGCTCCAGCGCAAAGGGCTCGGCAATGCGCATCGAGCCCTGGATCCAGGGGGTGCCCAAGTGCAGGTGGCGCACATCTCCGTCGTCGGACACGCTGACTTCGGGCAGTTCTTTCGGTTTATCTTTCTTGCGGGTCATTCAAGGCAGTCAAAGCAGGCCATGGGTGGACATGAGTGCCGTCCAGGCGGCCAATTTACGCTCAAAGCTCCAGGACGCATTGGCGGGGCTGGTGGAGGGAAGGCGGTGCGACGCGACGGGGCTGGCGAGATCCGCACCAGCACCCTGCTTCCGCCCGGGGCGGGCGGGCACGCCGCCGCCCACCGTCGGGCGGGGCTGGCCAAAACTGGCGAGCACCGCGCGCGCATGCTTGAAGCTTTCGCCGCCATTGTGCGCAACGGCGGCGAGCCGGGGGCACGCCTGACGCAGGCGCGCAAAATCGTTCACTTGCGGATGGCGGATGCTGGTGTCCAGGCTGCCTTCCCGCTCGCAGCTCTCGTACACATCCCACAGGCCCAGCCGCCGTGCCAGCAGCCAGTCGCACCGCGCGGCGTACCCGTCGGTTCCAGCGGGTGGCAAGGGATGCTGCGGCCACAGTGCCTGCAAAATTTTCCAGAAATGGTTTTGTGGGTGCGCATAGTACTGGCGAAGCCTCAAGGAAGCCGCCCCCGGAAAGCTCCCGAGGATCAATACCACCGAGTCCGCCGACACCACCGGCGGCAACCCTGCCAGGCGCGCGGGCGATGCCGGCGGCTGATCACCGGCGTGCGGCGAGGGGGGCATGGTGAGGACTTCGGGCATCCACCCATTCTGACCCCAAACTTTCCGGACTCCCTCACCATTTGCAAAAAAACGATAGCGGCCAACCGTTTGCCACTCAGCGGTGGCTCATCAAAATGTCGGCCATTCAAGCGCGAACGAGGGACCGCAACCGGGGCAGCGCCGCCAGCGCGTTGGCACAGGTGCTGCTGGCCAGCGCGTCCTCGGGCTGGCCGCGCAATTGCGCCAGGAGGGGTGCGATGCGCGCGAGCTCCCCCGGCGTGTTGCGGCCCTGCGGCTGGCCCGCGGCCCGTTGGGCGGCCGTGGTGTACAGCCAGTGGGGCGGGATATCGGGCGCATCGGTTTCGACCACCAGCGCCTCCTGCGGCAGCTCGGCGGCCAAGCGGCGCAGCTGCAGCGCGCGGTCATAGGTCATGGCGCCGCCAAAGCCGAGCTTGAATCCCAGGCCGATGAACGCCTGCGCCTGCTGCAGGCTGCCATTGAAGGCGTGCGCAATGCCGCCTTGCACGGGCAACTCGCGCAGGGCCTTGAGCAGCTTGTCGGCAGAACGCCGCACGTGCAGCAACACGGGGAGGTCGAAACGGCGGGCCAACTGCAGCTGCCCGCGGTAAAAACGCTCCTGCCGCGCAGGGTCCAGGCCCGGCACGAAATAGTCCAGACCGATCTCGCCAACGGCGACCAGGCGCGGATCGTTGCGGTGAGCGTCGAGTTCGCGGGCCAGCCAATCCAGGTCGTCGTCGTGGGCGTCGGGGGTGCACAACGGATGGATGCCCAGCGCGTAGCTGTCGCCGTGGCGGTGCGCCAAGTCCCGCACGGTAGCCCAGTTGCTGCGGGCCACCGCAGGGATCACGCAGTGGATCACGCCCCGATCCCGGGCGTCGCTGCGCACCCGGTCGCGGTCGGGGTCGAACTCCGGGGCGTCCAGGTGGCAATGGGTATCGATCCAGGCGTGCATGGCGCCATGATGCCCCAGCAGCATGGGGATGGCGTGCATAGCCCTCGCGAGTCCGTGGTAGTGCGGGTCGGGATAGGCCGCCAAGCGCCTTTTCGAAGTCAATCGCCCAGCTATTGGCTGGAAAAAGCAACGGCGGACCAGCCGAGGCCACGCTGCCACCGACCGCAGAGGCGTAGGCAGCCCACCCCTACGGGTTCCGCAATACATGCATTCAGCAACACCTTGATGAGACCTCGGATGTGCAGTGGCGGGCGATCCGTGCTAACGTGAATCCGCTCGCGCCCCTGCGGCGTGCTCATCGTCAAGGTGACAGGATGCCCCGGCCCGCCCTCTACATCCAATCCCGCCGCGCCCCCCGCTCCGCGCCGAGCGTGGCCCCGCCCGAGCCCCCCCCCGCGCCGCCGGTCTCCGAAGCGCAGGAAGCCCCGGCCGCCGGGCCCGCCCCAGGCCCCCACCCGTCGCGGCGGCAGTTGCGCGGGCTGTGGGCCACCACAGCACTGCTCGCTGCCCTGCTCATCGCCAGCCTCTGGCTGCACCAGCGCCCGGCCCCGCACCGGATCACGCAGGAGGACATCGATGCCGCGGTGTTGCGCACCCTGGAGACCACCACGCCACCATCCGCCGCCGCGCGGGCTGTGGAAGCCATTTCGCCTTCGATCGTGCGGGTCGTGGGCTACGGCCGCAGCAAGAACGGCAAGGAAGAAGTCGAGCGCGGCATCGGCACCGGTGTGGTGATTGTCGACAAGGGCATCATCCTGACCAACCTGCATGTGGTGGCGGGCTCGGACCGCATTGCCATCACCTTCCACGACGGCCTGGAGACCACGGCCAGCATCACGGGCGCGCAGCCCGAAAACGACCTGGCCGTACTGCAGGCGCACAAGGTGCCCGACGATCTGTTTGCCGCGCCCCTGCGCTCCACGCAGGACCTGCGCCCGGGCGACCACGTGGTGGCGGTAGGCTTTCCGTTCGGCATCGGGCCATCGGCGTCTGCAGGCGTGATCTCCGGCCTCCAGCGCGAGTTCACTTCGCCCGAGGGCAAACGCCAGCTCAGCAACCTGATCCAGTTCGACGCAGCGGCCAATCCGGGCAACTCCGGCGGCCCGCTGGTCACGCTCGATGGTGAGGTCGTGGGCATCGTGACCGCCATCCTCAACCCCACCCCGGCGCGGACGTTCATCGGTATCGGGTTCGCCGTGCCCATCGAAAACGCGGCCTCGGCCGTGGGCATGCCGCCGTTCTAGCGGGCGGCCGCGCATCGTGGATCAGACACAAGGAAGGACACCCATGGAAACCACCACCAACACCGCCACCTTGATGGAACAGGTGCTTTTTGAAGTCAAACGCGTGGTGGTCGGGCAAGACCGATTCCTGGAACGTGTCATGGTGGCCATGCTCGCCCAGGGCCACCTGCTGGTGGAAGGGGTTCCAGGCCTGGCCAAGACGCTCACGGTGAAGACCCTGGCCAGCACGATCCAGGGCAGCTTCAAGCGCATCCAGTTCACGCCCGACCTGGTGCCAGCCGACCTGGTGGGTACACGCATGTACAACCAGAAAACGGGCGAGTTCAGCACGGCACTGGGCCCCGTGTTCACGCATCTGCTGCTGGCCGACGAGATCAACCGCGCCCCCGCGAAGGTGCAAAGCGCCCTGCTGGAGGTGATGCAGGAGCGCCAGGTGACCATTGCGGGCGAAACGCACCGGGTGCCCGAGCCGTTCCTCGTGATGGCCACACAGAACCCCATCGAAACCGAAGGCACCTACGCGCTGCCCGAGGCGCAAGTGGACCGCTTCATGATGAAAGTGCTGCTCTCCTACCCCACCGAGGAGGAAGAGTTCGTGATCGCCCAGCGCGCGCTCGACCTGCCCGTGCAGGTGCTGCCCGTGGCGACCACCAGCCAGCTGGCAGCATTGCAGACCGAGTGCCGCACGGTGTATGTCGACCCCTCGATGCTGCAATACGCGGTGAAGCTGGTGGCGGCCACCCGGGAACCCGCACGGCATGGCCTCAAGGACTTGGCCGCCTTCATCAGCTGCGGGGCCAGCCCCCGCGCCACCATCGCCCTGGCCGAAGGCGCACAGGCTCTGGCCATGCTGCGCGGACGCAACTATGTTCTGCCGGAGGACATGACCGACCTGGCAGCCGATGTGCTGCGCCACCGCATCAGCCTGTCGTACGAGGCGCTCTCCGACGGTCTGGACGCCGACGCGCTGATCCAGCGCATCATGGCCAAGATCCCCGCACCTGCTCGGCCGTTGCACCACGAACGGCAAAAAGCCGCCTGACCCGCCCGCGTTGCCTGAGGCCTGCCATGCGCAACACTCCCCAGCCCTCCCCCGTCGCCCTGGCCCAGGCACTTCCGGCCCAGCCCGCGCAGGCCGACCGGCTGCTGCGCGAGCTGGAGTGGAAGGTCATCCGGCGCCTGGACGGCCTGCTGCAGGGCGACTACCGCACGCTCCTGCGCGGCACCGGGCTCGACCTGGCCGACCTGCGGGAGTACCAGCCACACGATGACGTGCGCCACATCGACTGGAACGTCACCGCGCGGCTGAGCACGCCCCACGTGCGCGTGTTCACCGAAGACCGCGAGATGACGGCGTGGTTTCTGCTGGACCTGAGCCCCTCGATCAGCTTCGGCCCCCCGGGCCATGCCAAGCGCGACATCCTCACGGGGTTCGTGGCCGTGCTCTCGCGCCTGCTGACGCGGCACGGCAACCGCGTGGGAGCGCTGCTGTATGGCGGCGCCAGCAGCCAGGCCGGGCGCGGGGTGGATGCCGTGCTGCCCCCGCGCAGCAGCCGTGCTCACGTGCTGCACCTCTTGCATCGCCTGCTGGAACCCGCCGCGCCTGCCCCCGCATCGCCCCGTGCGCAGCAGGGCGCAGCGACCGAACTGCACCGGCTGCTGCAGGCCGGTTTGGCCAACGTGCGCCGCCGCAGTGCGGTGTTCGTTGTGTCCGACTTCATCAGCGCTCCCGGCTGGGAAAAGCCCCTGGCCCAGCTGGCGCAGCGCCACGACGTGGTGGCCGTGCGGCTGGTGGACCCGCTGGAGATGGAGTTGCCTGACGTGGGCCTGCTGCTGCTGCGCGATGCCGAGAGCGGCGAGCAGCTGCAGGTGGACACGCACGATGCGGGATTCCGCCGCCGCTTCGCGCGCCTGGCCGCCGAACGCGAGGGCGCGCTGCGCACTTCGCTCGCGCGTGCCGGAGCCGACACGCTGGAGCTGAGCACCGATGACGATCTGGTCGACGCCCTGCTGCGCTACATGGACCTGCGCCAACGGCACGTGCGAATGCCGCGTGCCGCGCCGCGCTCAGCCACGGCAGACGCGGCCCTGCCCGCCCAGGCCTGAATCGATTACACACCCGGGACGCACGAACCATGGTTTTCCTCTGGCCCACCTTTCTCTGGCTACTGCTCATCGCCCCGCTGCTGGTGCTGCTGTACTGGTGGCTGCTGCACCGGCGCAAGAAGGCGGCGCTGAGCTATTCGAGCCTGGCGCTGGTGCGCGAGGCCATGGGTCCTGGCCAGCGCCTGCGCCGCCACATCCCGCCGGTGCTGTTCCTGCTGGCGCTGGTGGCGCTGCTGCTGGCCGCGGCGCGCCCACTGGCCGTCATCACCCTGCCCGCGCAGGATCAGACCATCATGCTGGCCATGGATGTGTCCGGCAGCATGCGCGCCGCCGACGTGGAGCCCGACCGCATCACCGCTGCCCAGAACGCGGCCAAGGCCTTCATCGCCGAACTGCCGCGCCATGTGCGCGTGGGCATCGTGGCCTTTGCGGGCAGCGCGCAGCTGGCCCAGTTGCCGACGCAAAGCCGCGAGGACCTCATCAAGGCCATCGACAGCTTTCAGCTGCAGCGCGGCACGGCCACGGGCAACGGCATCATGCTGTCGCTGGCCACGCTGTTTCCCGACGCAGGCATCGACATCGCGGCCCTGGGAGGCCGCCAGGCCATGCGCCCGCGCCCGATCGAAGAGATCGGAAAGCAGGACCCGGCCAAGTCCTTCACCCCGGTGGCGCCGGGCTCCTACACCTCGGCCGCTATCATCATGCTGACCGACGGGCAGCGGACGACCGGCGTGGACCCGCTGGAAGCTGCCAAGTGGGCCGCCGACCGGGGCGTGCGCGTATACACCGTGGGGGTGGGCACGGTACAGGGCGAGACCATTGGCTTCGAGGGCTGGTCGATGCGCGTGCGGCTGGACGAGGAGACCCTCAAGGCCGTGGCCGCGCGCACCAATGCCGAGTATTTCCACGCGGCGACGGCCGAAGACTTGAAGAAGGTCTATGAGACGCTGAGCTCCCGGCTCACGATCGAGAAGAAAGAGACCGAAATTTCTTCGCTGCTGGCCCTGCTGGGCGCCGCGCTGGCGTTGCTGGCGGCAGGGCTGTCGGTGGCGTGGTACGGCCGGATTCTGTAATTTCCGGGCTCCAGCGCCTACAAATCAGGCGCAGGCAGCTATTGATTTAATAGCAAAACTACTTTACACCCTTCCGGCAGGCGATGCCTTTGTGCCAGGGCTGATGCGCCGACGCACACGGGCCGGGGAGATCACACCGGTCCCAACGCCATTCGGCCCGAAGCAGTCACCTCGCGCATCTCCACGCGGTTGCGCCCTGCCCGCTTGGCGTCGTAGCACGCCATGTCGGCCGCATACAGCACCGAGGGCACATCCTGCAGGCTCGCATCCAGCACCACCAGCCCGATGCTCACCCCCAAGGTGAAGCTGCGGCCCTGGTAGGAGGGTTCCCACCCTTGCACCGAGGCACGCAGTTGCTCGGCCACCGCCTGGCCGCGTGCCAGCGCGCAGCCGGGCAGCACCACGGCGAACTCATCGCCGCCCAGCCGCGCAGCCCAGCCGATCTGGCGCACCTGGGATTCGAGCAGCCGGGCCACATGGCGCAGCACGTCGTCGCCTGCGTCGTGGCCCGCGATGTCGTTGATCACCGTGAAGTGGTCCAGGTCCAGGAAAAGCACCACGCCATCGCCCGCGCCCGCCTCGCCGCCCGCCGCCTCCTCGCTCCGTGGCCAAGGAGCGTGCACCACAGAAGGAGCATCGGCTGCAACGCCCGACAAACCGGTCTCGCCGGTTAGCACCCCTGGCGCCCAGGGGTCCACCCTGGGTTTGTCGGCGCTACCCAGCGATCCTCGGTTTTCGGGTGTTTCGCTTCGATGCCTTCTGCCGCGCACGCTCCTAGCGGCGCGCTCGGCCAGCAACAGGCCCAGCCGCTCGTCGAACGCGGCACGGTTGTACAGCTGGGTCAGCGCGTCGTGCGAGCGCTCCCACGCCCGTTCCATCCGCGCCTCGCGGGCGGCGGTGATGTCCTCCAGTATCCATACCGTGCTGCCGCCCTGGGCGCCGCCGTCGGGCTGCACCGCACGGCCCTGCACCCGCGCCCACACGGGTGAGCTGTCCTTGCGCATGAAGCACACGTCCTCGTCGAACACGCCGTGCACCGCGAATTCGGCCTGCACACGCTGCCCCACCTGCGCGTGGTCCGCGTCGCTGGCATACAAGAGGCGTGCGGGGCGCCCCTGCAACTCGCCCTGGACGTAGCCAAGCATCAGGTGCGCCTGGCGGTTGACGACCTCCAGGATCCCGCGGCGCGAAATGACGATGCCCACAGGCGCGCTGTCCAGCACCGCCTGGAACTGGCCGTCCAGCGTGGATTTGTACTGCTGGTGGAGGCTGCCCTGCCGGGCCATGCCTTCAAAAACACGGACCAGGTCTCCCACCTCGCCCCCCGCACGCGGCCACGCCAAGGCGTGCCCCGCACCTTCTCCGGATGCCTGCGTGGCCCGCTGCAGCATCTGGCGAGCGCGGTACGTGAGCTGGGCCAGGGGCTGGGCCATCCAGCCCATCAGGGCGGCCATCAGCAGCAAGCACAGCAGCATGCTGGCGGCAGCCAGCCACCACGCCTGGCGCTGCGCCCCTTGCAGCGGCGCCAGCAGGGATTGGGAAGGACTGACGCGCGCCACGATCCACTGCGGCAGCGGCATGCCCGCCATGCTAACGATGTGCTCGGCCTCCAGCTGGGTGGAGGCGCGCCCCATCACCGGTTGCGCCTGGTCGAGCCAGCGGCGGTACACGGGTGCCAGCCCCGCCTCGTCGCTGACCTTGCCCAGGATGCGGGCGGGGTCGGAATGCG